>JAYYJK010000097.1:0-5606 GCA_036146255.1 Nanobdellota archaeon | reverse complement strand
AGAGAAAATATTTATAAATCAAATCAAGTTATTTTATACTACGAGTATAACTCAAATATTCTCATGACTGCGTTGGTGTAACCTGGTTAGCACAGTTGGTTGTGGTCCAACTAGTTCGGGTTCAAATCCCGAGCGTGGTCCTTTTATTTAATTCTATATGCTATTATAAAACATAACTAAAAAAATTTTCTATAAAAATAATAAATAAAATCATTCTACACTCTCAATACTAGCATAAATTAATAAACTAAAATAATTCTACTATAACTATGAAAATAAAAGCAGTCTCTATTGATCCTATGAATCCTGCTCTTGTACTTGGACTCTCTTTAGTTACTGTTGGATTATTTCTTCCATTTTGGATATATCTAAAAAATAGAGAATTTGAAACACTCTGTGAAGAAGAAGCACCACACTCTGCAAGAGGTATTATTTTACTTTTTGTGTTACCTCTGTTATGGTTGTTCATCTCTCAAATCATGCCAAAAAGCATTGCCATAGTAGGATTTGCAATTATTTTAGTATTAGTACTTAAATATCTCTTTGATTTTTGTGAATTTTATTCACAGTTAACAAAGACTCACTTTTTTATTTACTTTACTTTATTTACAACTGGAGTATTGGGACTTTATCTGACATTATTTAATACTGCATTTATTGTAATATCACTTGCCTTCTTCCTAGCAGTACCTCTAATGCAACAAGAATTAAATATGCTCTACAAAACATTAACACTTAAAAGAGAAAAGAAAAATTTCTACAACTCCTATCACTAAACTAATTATTGAAGAGGTACTACTGTAAAACATTTCATGTGTTCATTAAAAGGTTTCCCCGCACTAGAAAATTTTCGAACATCCTCTCCATCAATCTTCTCAGAAGTAATTTCAGCAAAAGAAATACCAGTCACTAAAGAAACATCCGGATTAGAAATATCTACGAATTCTCTAAAAAAAGCAGCATTTGCATTTAAACTAGTATCAATATAACTTCCTACACTATCAAATCCAGAAATTCCTTCCCTATATTGATAAAAAAATACTCCAACTTCTTTTTGATCTCTTAAATAAGTTATATCTAATTTTGTGTTGCCTTTTTCACTAAAATACTCCTTCAAAATATCAAAATTTGAAGTATCATCAATCTTTAACTCTCCGCAATAAAAACAAACTCCTGATCCAAACATCTCTGGAGGCAAAATTACTTCTCCTGATCCAAACATATCATAGCACGAAAGAATATCTTGTGCTATAATTTTCTCAGATCTAGGTTCTAGTGTTTTTTTAAAAGAAGGGCATCTCTGTTCAACAAATTGATAAAATCTCTCACTAAAATCATCTAAGTCATTATTATAAAAAGTAGTACCCCCTGATACCTGAGACAGTAATAACGAACATGCCCTTGAATCTGCTGAAGATTCCGAATTTGAAAGTGTAGATGAAAAATAAGTAAGTAATAAAATAAGAACAATGAAACCTACAATTGCAAATATAATAAATTCCATTTCAATACCTTTTTTTGATATACGCATAAAGAAAATAAAAAAAATAAATATATAAAGTATTGTAATAATTATAAAAAGTTACTTAGATTAAAGTAATTCCTTTAAAATTTTAGAAATTAATTTTCCATCCACTTTTCCATTAAATGCACCCATAGATTTTCCCATCAAAGCACCAAAAGGAGCTCCTTTATTTGCATCAACTAGCTCTTTTAACGTTGCTCGAATAGCATCCTCATCAATAGGTTCTGCTAAAAGTTCTTTTTCTTTTAAGTAATGTTCTAAATTTGCAACCCGCTCTAAGTTATCTCTATACAATGATAGTAAAACATCACGTAAAATTTTTTGATTCATGCCATGTTTTTGTGAAGAAGTAAGTAAATCCTCATACAAAGAAACAGAAAGTGAAATCGGTTCAACTTTCTCTCTTTTTTTAATGTCTTTTGGAATATCAAATAATAGTTGATATAAACCTTGAGCTCCTTTTTCTGAGAGTTTGATAAGTGAAGTAATATGTTCTTCTGAAAAAATATCTAAAAATTCTTCTACTTCTTTTTGTGAACAATTCCACTCTTGAGATAATCTCTCAAGTTTATCTGAATACAACTCCGGAATTTTCTTTCTCTCATCACCTAATAATTTTTCAGTTACCTCAATCTCAGATACATCTGTTTCTGGATACATTCTAGCAGCACCAGGCATAGGTCTAATAAATTTGGTGAGTGTTCCTTTTGGATCTACTTGCCTAACTTCTTCAGGAACTCCTTCAAGCAATTCCGAAATAATTTCTAAAATATATTTTAAACTCTCTTTTGCATATTCTTTTTCATGCGCAACTAAAATAAATCCGTCATCTTCAACACAAGACAATTCTTTTCTAACAGAATCTACTTCTTCCTGAGTAATTCCATACTTTGGTAATTCATCTGAGTGAAAAAGACCTTTAATTTTAGGAAAACGTAATTTATTTTTATTTGAAATCTCTGTAGCAAACCTATAATTATCATGTAATTCATGACCCAAAATACCTTTAAATGAAGGTAATTTAATTCCAAGAACTCCTTTATTTTCCCCTTCTAAATTTGAGAGAATAACAGATGATTCTGTAACTTCAAAGACTGATGAAATATCATAAATTTTAGAAGGACTACAATTTTGAGAAGTAACTCCTCTCTCTTTTAACTCTTCAATTATTGAGAGATGAATTGCTTGACGTTTAATTTCTGCTTCAATAACTTCAGGAATTAATTTTAAATTTTGAGCTCCTTTAATTTCAACTCTAGATCCATTTAAAATAGAGACATTTAAATCCTGACGAATAGTTCCTAAACCTCTTCTTGTTTCTGAAAAAGACCTTAAAATATTTCCCAATTGTTGTGCACATTCCTGTGCTTGTTTAGGAGTTTTAATTTGAGGTCCTGTAGTTAATTCAATAAGTGGAATTCCTTGCCTATCTAATGCGAAGATATTGTAATCATCTCCTCTCTCAACAGCCCTACATGAATCTTCTTCAACATTAATACCATCAATTGAAACTTCTCCAAAAGAAGTTTTAAGTGAACCTCCAAGTCCTAACATTGCAGTTCTTTGAAAACCCGAAGTTACAGAACCATCTACAATTATTTTTCTCATAAATTGAATTTTACTAAAAATTTTTACTCCAAGCATCTCTGAGATTCTAAAACCAACACTCATCGCACTAGGATTTGGAATCCCTGGTGGTTCCTCATCTAAATCAACAAGTGATGCAATAGCATCATTATATTTGTAAATTTGTTTTTTTTGTGTTTTAAATTCTGCTTTTGCAGCCCTATCTGATTCTCCTGATTCTGATAATGAAAATCTCAAATATCTCTCTACTTGCTTATCTAGTTCATCATTTGGTACAATCATACAAGGTCTTTTTGAAAATAATTTTCCACAATTTAATTGTTGGTGAATTTCAAGCCCACATTTTAATCCAAATTCTTCAGGATTAATATTTTTTAAGGAATCTAAAAATAATAATTTACTCATAAAATATTCTAAGAAAAAGGTTTTTTTAAACTTTGGTAAAAAATAGCAAATAAGTAAGTAAAACGTAGTGATTATAAAGTCCAGAATCTTTCTCATCTCTTTAAAGTAATACTAAAAACAATTAAACTTAGATTTGAAAAAATAACTATGAATTATGCCCTAAAAAAAGTAATATTGGTACTTATTATTTCCTTTAGTTGTATCCCAATGATATTCTCATTTCAAGACCAACTAACAATTCACCATCCAACATACTTTGGAGAACAGAATAATATTTTTGAAAGTATCCATTACCTAGAAAATGAACTTCTCTCTTTTGAAGTATGTCCAAAAGACAAAGTAGAAATCTCAAGCAAAGTAATTTGTAGTTCTGGAGAAGAAATAGAAATAGAACTCTATGAAAATGAACAATCTTGTTATTATACAAATAAAAATTTTAATGAAATATCATGTTCTGATTTCACATTGCATACATCATATATTCAAGATGAAAAAGAAAGAACATTAACAAGAAAATTTGAAGAAGAAAAAGAATCGAAATTACTTAACTACATCTTAGAAAAAGATTATACCACATTAAATTCTCTTGATTTAAGTTATTATCTCCTAACACTAAATAAAATTCAAGACCAATTAACTCAAGAAACAATAGACGCATATGAAAAATTAAAAAACGATAGAAACAATGATGAAAAATGTTGGCCCCAAAACAATTGTGATTTACTAACTACAGCAAAAATTCTCAATAATATCAATTTAGCAGAATATTCTCAAGACTCAAGACTCTTAGAAGACGGTAAAATATTTTTTGAAAATAAAATTGTAGAAGACGAAGATATTGAATATACATCTCAAACAGAGAGCCTTGATTCATACGAAGTAGAAATATTTTTAGAGCATGAATTTGGAAGTAATGAAGAAATTGAATGTGATCTAAATTTGGATTTTGGTGATGAAGAAAGATCTTATCTCTTTGACGAAGAATCAGATTTAGAAGAATTAAGAATATACAAAAGTGCAGAAGAGAATATAGATTTTAACTGTGACGAAGATGTTGATTTTTTAAGAATTACAACTTTTGAAGAAACAATTTCAGAAGATTTTAGTTCAAATGAAGATAGACTAAGTCACGAACTAAGTGAATCAGATAAAGATGACTATTCCGAATTTATCTTAGAAATCTCCATCAAACATGAATTCTCAGTAAATGAAGAAATACAATGTAGTCTTGAAATTGACGGAGATAGTACTGATTATATATTTGATGAAGACTCAGAAATCAAAGAATTTAGAATTAATCAAAATATTGAAGAAGAATTTGATCTTGATTGTGATGAAGAATTAGACGAATTATTCTACATTATCTATGCTGGTGAATATACAAGTGAAGAAAGTGAAGATACTTCAGAAATCGAATTTGAAATTGACTCTAATAATGACGATACATTTGAAGTACTCTTCGAATTATCTTATGAATTCGACAATGATGAAGAAATTCTAACTTGTGAAATTACAACTGATGATTCAAAAAGAACACAAACATTTGATGAAGATGATTTAGAGAATAATCTCATCATAATAGATAAATACTCAGTTTCAAATTCCATCTCAATTTCATGTGATAAAAAAATTGAAACTCTTAAATATTCATTATTTGATAAATTTGGAAGAGAACAAATCTCTGACGAAGATGAAGATATAGCATCTAAATCATACTCAGTACCAAATGATTTCTCAACATACTCTTGTATCTCAAGTAATAATAATTGTAATTTTGAAACGACGTTATTTGCAAACAATATTTTAGAATCAAGCTCTGAAAACAAAAATGAAATTGAAAATTTTCTTAAATCATACATTAAAGAAGACTCTGATGAGTTAATGTTTATTGACGAAACAAATAAAGAAATTGAATTTTCAGGAAAGTATCTTTATTACTTTCAAAATGAAGAGATTGAAGATTCTCTAAAATTTGTGCAAAATAATGATGGTTCTTGGGGAGATAAAAGCAATACTGAAAAAATTCTCGAAACTTCTTGGGCATCACTTGGACTCTCACAAAGAGATGATAAAAGTGAATATTTAGAAG
>JAYYJK010000096.1:0-10698 GCA_036146255.1 Nanobdellota archaeon | reverse complement strand
TATTATGGTACATGTAGAATTATATGTTTGGTCGTATTGTCCTTATTGTCAAAGAGCAGAGGGATTATTTGAAGAGAAAGGAGTGAGTTTTGAGAGACATGTTATGGATGATGATGAAGCTGGTCTTAAAAAATTAAGAGAAGAAACAGGTCATAAAACAGTACCTCAAATTTTCATTGATGGTGATTTTATTGGTGGTTGTGATGATTTATTTGACTTAGAAGATAGGGGGGAATTAGATCCTATGCTTGGAATTGAAAATGAAGATTTCGAGTTTGATGAAGATGAAGAAGAAGATTAGATTTCTTATTTTTTTTTAAATAGTAAACAAACTTTATAACATATTTATTTTAGTATTCATTAGGATATGAATGATTTTTTATTTTTTAGAAGAGCACAAGCATCGTTAGAATTTATTATTTTATTTGTTTTTGCTTTAATTTTAGTTTCCTTAGCTCTATATTCTATGGGTTTTTTTTCTTTAGAATTTTCAAAGCAAGAAGCAACTCTTTATAGAGAAGATGTTGCAAATTTGATTATTGAAGAATTCAATATTTATGGGGAAGTTCTTGGAGGTTATGAGAGAAATATTTCAATTCCTTCTTTTTTATTACAGAGATATGATATTGAATTTAATCAAAGTAGATCTTTATTGATTATGCGAGATTATATTGTAGAAAATGGAGAAGTAGAATATTATTATGATTTACCAACAGCAATAAATTTTAATACACATATTGACTTAGATGGAAATTTGGTTATTTCTATGGAAAAAGAATATAATCAAGATAAAACATATGCTCTAGTAACTGAAGAATATACTTATGTTGAACCTCTTAATTGTACAAATATTCCTTATGGTGAATGGGTAATGGTTAGAGGTAATAATGATTTAGGTACAAGAGATTTTTGTGTTATGAAATATGAGGCAAAAGTAACTCCAACATCAATACAAAATCTAGGAAATCCTTCTTCATTTCAGTGTGGAGGATCTTGTCCAACAGATGGTTCAATTAATATTACTAGTATTGCAGATTATAGGCCTTTAACTTCAATTACACAATCAAAAGCTGCTTCTTTATGTTCTAATTTAGGTAGTAGGTATAAATTAATCTCTAATGCATATCATGTAACTATTACTAGAGAAATTGAAAATAATCCTCTTAATTGGTTTGGTGGTGTTGTGGGAAGTAATTTTATTTATGTGGGCCATACAGAATCAGGAGGGAAATTAAATGCATCAATTGATGATAATGATGGTTATTATTTAACAGGAGATAGTGAAACTATGTGTGATGGAAATTATAATAATTATGATATTTCAGAAAATACACTTACTGGAAAAGCATGCGTAGGTCAAAGAAGAACTCATTATTTAGAAGATGGTGGAATCATATGGGATATTTCTGGAAATGTTCAAGAATTAACATCAACAAATTTATATAGAAATACGGAAACATCTCTGGGGGTAGATACTAATAATTGGGTTGAATGGGATCAAATTGTAGGGAATGATTTTATGAGATCTCTAGATTATAGTTTAAATTCTAGTAATGGTATTGGTAGAATTCATACTTCAGGTAACACAGTAAATCCGGCAGGAGATTTACATATGGTAAGGAGAGGAGGTCAATACTCAGATGGTTTTAACGCTGGTATTTATTCGGGAACATTAAATAGAGAACCTTGGCAGAGATTTTCTGGAACTGGATTTAGATGTATTTATAATTAACTATTTTATAGAAAAAGTAAACTTTATAATATATTTATTTTAGTATTCATTAAGATATGAATGATTTTTTATTTTTTAGGAGAGCACAAGCATCGTTAGAATTTATTACTTTATTTGTTTTTGCTTTAATTTTAGTTTCCTTAGCCCTATATTCTATGGGTTTTTTTTCTTTAGAATTTTCAAAGCAAGAAGCAACTCTTTATCGAGAAGATGTTGCAAATTTGATTATTGAAGAATTCAATATTTATGGGGAAGTTCTTGGAGGTTACGAGAGAAATATTTCAATTCCTTCTTTTTTATTAGATAGTTATACTATTGTTTTAGATTCTGATGCTTCTTTGTTAATTATAAGAGATTATATTACAGAAGAAGGTCAAACTCCTTATTATTATGATTTGCCAGATACTGTTGATTTTACTTACTTTACCGATTCTGATGGAAATCTGGTTATTACATTATACAAGGAAAAAGAGGATGAAAATATAGATCATTTAGTGTTTACTAACTCTTATTCATTAGTTGAGTCTCTAGATTGTAGCGCTTTACCTCATGGAGATTGGGTTAAAATTCATGCAGATAGATATTATGGAGTAAATGAATTTTGTGTAATGAAGTATGAAGCTAAAGCTACTACTGCTACTGAAGGTTTTCTCTCAAATCCAATTAATATGTCTTGTAGTGATGGAACTCTTCCTTGTGATGTGACAAATGTTCAAATTATTTCAAAACCACAATCAATTCCGCTCAATTATGTTAATCAAAGTGAAGCTCAAACTTTATGTTCTAATCTAGGTTCTGGTTTTAAATTAATGAGTAATAATGAGAGATTAACTATAGCAAGAGATACATTTGAGAGAAGTAATAACTGGTATGGTGGCAGTGTTGGAAGTAATTTTATGTTTTTGGGACATACTGATTTGGGAATTGAGGGTCCAGTTGGAGCAACAGTTGGTTTAAATGCTTCGCTAAATGATTTAGATGGATATTATCGAACAGGAGATAATGAAACTTCCTGCGATGGTTTTCATAATAAGGCTTTTCCATCTGATGATGTGATTGTAGGTGGTCGTGCTTGTGTTGGTCAAAGAAGAACATTGGTGGTTAATAATGATGGAGATATATTGTGGGACTTTGCAGGAAATATGTGGGAGTGGACAGACGAGATTAAATCTACAGGAGATGTAAATTTTGGAAGGGCTTCTTCTGATTGGTTAGAATGGGATAGTGTTTCTACTACTCAATATTCTCCAGCTTACTCTTATTTGGACTCAGGATATGGGATAGGTCAGGTCCTTAATGGTAATTTATCTTTAGATCCGAGTTCTGATTTTCCAAATCATGCATTTATGTGGGGTGGTGCATGGGGTAATGGAAATACTGGGGGTATTTATTCATTGTTTTTAAATAGGGGACCTTCTTATAGAATGAATTATGTTGGATTTAGATGTACTTATTCTCCTTAATTAGAATTATTTTTATTCGATTATAATTTGTTAAAACAAATAATAATATACTCATAAATTCTAAAATAATTTATGGTCGCTTACTGTTTGTCAAAACAAACAATAAACATTTCGCTGGATTTTTTTTGTGAGGAGTTTGGTTTATATTCTTTGATTTCTTTAAATATTGATTTTGCTAATTTTCTAACAAACTCCAAATCTTCTCCACCAAAGGTTTTGAATGCACAATGCCCTCCTTTTTTTAAATATTCTTTACAAAAATCGAGTGTTTGAACATTTAGTTTATGTGCTCTTCCTCTGTCTACTTTTGAATCTCCTGAAAATTCAGGTGCCATGTCTGAGAGAACAAGATCAAATGCTTCTTTATGTTCATTAGATGTTAATTCTAATTTTTTAATATAGTAATGAATCTCTGCAAAATCGTCTTCTATTATATGTACATTTTCTGAGAATTCGTGTTGTTTTTTTACTTCTAATAAATCAATACCTACAATATTTGCCTTTTTTAATTTAGAGTCTATGTATTGTAACCAACCACCAGGTGCACAACCTAAATCAATTACTGTCATGTTTTCTTTTAAGAGTTCAAATTTTTTATCTAATTGTTCTAACTTAAAAAAAGACCTTGCTCTTACTTCAATTTTCTTAGCTTCTCTATAATAATATTCTTTTTGTCTATTTGCTGCAAATTGTTTTAGACTTTTACTCATAGAAAAAATAATTGAGTTGTATATATAAATATACTTAAGATGTATTTCACTTATTCTAAGTTTTTTAGAAATATTTTTCGAGTTATTATATACAGTTCTTTGATAATTTTAGCTTGGAGTCCTAATGTAATTAAACTAATAATTGTAATTAATACTGAGATGCTAGTTTGACTTCTAAAAATTTCATAGATAAAGTAGATTATAATTCCAATTTGGAATATTAGTGCAATTCTAAAGCAGTTTTTTTTCTTGAGGACTTGTCGTGTTATAAATCCAATATTAATTAAGCATGATATTAGTAAAAGTACTGCTATGATACTAATTGCTAGTATTTCTTCTTTGAAAAAGGTTAATATTGATTCATTTTCAAATCCTTTAAAGAAAAACATATACATTACAAGAAGTAATGTTAGAAGTTGACTTATATTTATGAGGAAATATTTTTTAGTATTCATTTTATAATTCATTGTTGTTGAATAACCAAGACCTATATGATTTTGAAATAGTTTTATTCTTAATTATTATTTTTTTTTTAAGTTCTCCTTCTTTATTTTTTAAGGAAGTATTGATTTCTTTGATTTCTTTTTTATTGAGTTGAGTTGAATTGATTTTTTTTAATTTTTTATTTTGATTTTTTTGTTCTTCAAGTAATAATTCAACATCTTCAAGTATTCCTTTTTTTTCTGAGGGTTTGAACATATTAGTATCTTTTGTATCTTTATGTTTATAAAAATTTCTTTTTTTGTCTTTTTTTAGTAATGAATTTATTATAATTTTAGTTCTTTGGAGTAATATTTATAAATGACTTCTAGTTGATTTTTATTATAGGAGAGATCTTATATACTATTGTCGCTTTAGCTCAGTTGGTTAGAGTGCTAGACTCATAATCTAGAGGTCCCGAGTTCAAGTCTCGGAAGCGACATATTTTCTTATTTGTTCTTATTATATATTTCTATCTAACTTTTGTCTTTATTAGTTACTACTATTATTTCAACAAATCTGTTCGTATTTTCTCAGTAACATAATTGATGTTACTAGTAGTAGTATCAAATCATAAGGTTTATAAATAATGCCATCGTATTATTTCTATCGCACGTAGACAAATGGGAGACATTGATTATGAAAATGACTACTTAGCTAGAAAAAAGAAGCTAAGAGGACTACATAAACGTCTAAAGGAAACTAAAGATGTTCAAGAAATTTATCACAAAATTATGGGTTCATCAGAGGGAGTACAAACTTCTGCTGATGATGCAGGTGAAGATAACTAATTCTTTGATTTTTTCACCTTTTAGTTATATATAAACTTTAAATATGTTTTTTTATCTTTCTCACTTATGAATGTATACAGATTATTTTTTAGTTTATTTTTAATATGTGGGCTTTTATCTTTTTCTTCTTATGCTGATGGGACTGAATTTGGTAGTTGTTGTTATAGTATTGCGGATGGGAGTTTAACATCAGGTGAACAAGATACAGATGGAAAGTATTATTGTGTTTCAGAAACTCTTTTTATAGGGGAGGCAAATGCATTTAGTTGTTCTCATTACATACCTCTTTATGCAAAATCAGAAGATGGTACTTGTTTTGGTTTTGAGGGTTCTTCAGCAAGTAGCGAACTGCCATTTTATATCACTGGAACTGATGTTAGTGGATTTCCAATTTATGCGTCATCTTCCTCAGATTCATCAATTTTTACAATCTTAGATTATTTGACTCTTGATTTGGGAGCTCAATTTAGACCTATTAATCCTATTTGGTATACTGATAGTTCTTGTTCTACTCCTCTTACTTCTGATTCTGGTGTTGATTCAGGCAATGGGGGGGATAGTGGAAATCAAAATCCTATTGATTCTGGAGATTCAGGAGTAATTACAAATCCTTATGATCCATCTGATTTTGATTTTGAAAATGAAAAGCTTCAAATTCCAGTTCAAAGTTATTACCCTATTACTTATTACAGGGACTTAGATAGAAATTTTACTTCTTATGAAAATGTTTTTGATGGTTGTTCAGTTCAAAATGGTATTGATAATTTTTTTTCACCATCTACTGCTTGTAACTCTATTACTTCTTCTTCTGGAGAGAGGCAATGCTTTTACAATTCATTTAGTATTGGAGATTTAGTGGGGTTGGAGTTTAGTGGTCTTAATTCTCAAAATTTTTGTACTTCATTGACCTCTGTTACGAGTTGTTCTGATTATCAAAATGAATACTCTTGTACTCAAAATGTAGCTTATGATTTAGAAAATTCTTATGCTTCAAAACACCCAGATCTCTCAAATGGATGTTCTTGGGTTCCTTCAGAGGAAGTTTCATCTTTTTCTTCTGCTGCTAGAGGTGTTTGTGTTTCAAATTATGTTGAGCCTACACATCAAGGATTTGACGAAGTTGAATACACTCAGAGATTAAATTTATTTGAAAATCCTAGTTTTGAATTAGGAACTTCTCGTTGGGATAGAACAAATCCAAGTAATATTGTTGAAGGAGATATTGAGAGTTATTTTGGAGATAAATCTTATCTTTTAAACCCTAGCTCTTCTATCTCTCAAAAAATCTCAGGAGTTTCATATAGAAATTATATTTTTTCATTGTCTCTTTTGCCAAAAAATGTATCTTCTAATGAGAGAGTTTCTTTGGATGTAAGAGTTACATTCTTTAATGATGGCGGAGTAGAATTAGAGGAGTTTCGATTAATTCCTACTAATGGTTACTATACTTCATCAGAGAGTTCACAATCTCTTCCATTGTTTAAAAGAGTATTTTTTGATTTATTTACAATTCCTGAGACAACTTCAGCAATTGAAATTACTTTAACTAATAATGGAGATCAATCAGTATATCTTGATGCAATGCACGTGGAAGAAATAAGTGATTTGGGTACTTCTTATTATAAACCACTTTCTATTGTGCCTTCAGAAGCATCTTCATGTGAGGAGTGTTTTGTTTATGGATCTTATAATACTTGTACAAAAGAGAAAAGTGCATCTCTTGGAGCATGTACTTATATGGTTTCAAATGCTTCTTTATCATATGGGGAAGAATTTATTGATCGAGCTTTAGGAAAAGAAAATATTTATACTCAATCCGAGTTAGCTTGGCAGTCACAATCATTATCTACTTCAACTATTTTTTGCGAATTATATCAAACTGAATATCAATGTGAGGATCCAAGTAATAGTATCAATTCTCTTTATGGTTCTAGCTGTTCGTGGACTGAAGAATATGGTTGTTTTAAAAATACTTATGAGGAAAGTTTAAAAGTTCCAGATCATATTGATATGTCGACAGTATTGGAGGATTCGTCTATTTCTTGGGAACAATCCTGTGATTTATTAGCGCCTGAAGTTTATGCAGTTTTACTAGGGAAAGATGCTCAGGGAGAATTTCGAGTATTTGATGGTTCTTCATCTTTGGGAGAAATTTATTTTCATTATCAATTAAGTGATGTTTCTTTATCTGAATTAGAGTCCTGTGAGAATTATGACATTTTATCTCAAGTTTATTTCCACTATAATGTAACTTATATGGACACATCAGGTCCGCAGACTATTGTGAGAACATTTCCTTTAGCTACTCAATCAACATTAGATATTTCTCCAATAGCTACAGATTTGCTCTCTAATTTCATTGTTGCATATCCACAAGATTCAGGTATTACGCTCCCTCTAGATTCTGTTGAGAGACAACATCGTATTTTAGATAAAGAAATTATTTCTTTAGAAATTTCTATTTTTGACCAATCAGGAAATGTGGGATATGAAAGAGATGTTCCAGTTAATTTTGATGCAAGTGGTCCAGCTCTTGATTTAGTTTCTCATAATGAAATTGCTTTTGGGAATACTGGGAAAATTTTCACTTTAGATAATCCAAATATTTTTCCAATTAATTCTTTGTTTGAATTTAAAGTTGAAGATATCAATACTATTGCATATTGTGATTTTAGATTACTTGGAGGTGCATCATCTACTTATATTAGGGATTGGCTTGAAGTTGAAAATATCACAAGATCATCTTCTGTTGACTTTTCAATTGATCTTTCTAGAGTAATTTCACAAACTCCTGCGACAGGAGATACTTTCGCATTAGAGGTGAGATGTTTAGATTCATTTAATCAAGCTAGTTCTTATATTTATACTGATTTGAGAGTTTCTTTAAGTGTTGATATTTCTCCAATTTATCCTCCGGAATTATCTTATGATTATAATAATTTAACCCAAGACCAGGTATATTTAATTTCGGATGGGGTTATTTCTTCTACGGAAGAGATGTATTTTTATACAAATGATCCAGGAACTTCATGTTCACATACATTAAATGGTGTTAATGGAAATTCTGCATGGACGACTGAGGAGTTAGATACGCCTTTTGAAATAGTTTTAGATAATGGATTTACGAAAACCTTTTCTCATCTTGTTTCTTCAACTGTTTCTTTTGACTCTGATGGAAGAAAAGAGATGAAATTATCTTGTTCAGGTAATCTTGGTTCTTTTGAGGAAGATCTAATTTATTTAGTTGACACACAGATTCCAATTAATGCTAGAATTTCTTTATTAGGGGATAATCCTAGGATGTTTTATGATGGAACATTTACTTATCTTTCTCTTCCTAGAGGATCACAAACTCAATTATATTCATTTCCTATAGAAATTAATGGTGTTCCTTATATCAATCCAAATTTATTTAATTTAGATTTCTTACTTGAAGTTGATGGTACTGGTTCATGGATTTCACCAGAAGCAGAATTTATGATGTTTTCATCAGATTCTAATAATACTTTTTCATTAGTTCCAAGGCCAATGTTACTTTCAAATTTCTATTTGGAGCACAATACTAGCAAATCATCTGTGTATGAAGCTAATGCTACTTTTTCAATTCCTCCTATCTCCACAAGTGAATTTATATTACCTGGTTTAGAATTTACTAATGTACAAAATTCGCCTTATCTTTATATGATGAATTTTGGAATGAATATTTTTGATTTAGGAAACAATTCAGTATTTGTGGACTATGATTTATTAATTGATAATTCAACACCACAAATTTCATTTGGAGGAGATATTGGTTCTATGGATTCTACTTCAAGACTTATTTTTTCTAGGAGTGAAGATCCAATTATCGAATTATCTTTTTCATCACCTAATTATAGAAAGCATTCATGTGTGGCAGAATTGGAGAGAGGTGCTCAGAGATTTTTACCTTATAAACTATCAAATGGTGCAATGCAATCAAGTTTTGTTTTTTCATTGGGAGATATTGTTCAGGGCTCTGTTGATATTTCACTTCAAGATTATTATTTAACTCTTGACTGCGTTGATGTTTACGGAGATCCTTTAGGCATTACTAAGTATAAACTTATTTTTGATGATGAGGCTCCAAAATTTGATAAGGTGGGTTTTTTACCTGGAAATGATTTCTCAAGGTATTTACCAACTCCTACATCTTATATATCAGAGATTACATCCTCTTTAGATGTTATTTTATTAGAGGATGAGCAATATGGAGTTACTTGTATGGTGGAACCTAGTTCTGTGGCTTCTTCATATTCTTGTGATTCTTTTGAGAGTTTTTCATTTAGGGGAGTTTCTACAGCTTCTATGATTGCTTTATTTAGTGAAGATTCTAGAGTTTCTCAAGGAAATGATTCTTATGCTTGTAAAACAACTCCTACTTTTTGGAATGCTATTCCTTATGGTGCTGATAATACTCAAGAATTAAAATTTAATGTTTTATGTAGGGATGCAGCAGGAAATGAAAATTCTACTTCTTTTTCAATTGGTGTGAATCATTATGATTCTATTTTAGCTTCAATTAATTTCACTTATGATCGGGAAAGAGCATATCCTACTTTTTATTTTTTAAATGAAATTGTTGTAGGTACTGTTGCTGAGTTTTATTATATTGATCAAGATGGACAAGAACAATTTCTAAAGAGTTTTTCACTCCCATCTATTCCTGCAAATTCATATCATGAAAGTTCTGTGTATTTGAATTTATCTGAAATTGAGTTATCAGATAGAGACTCAGTAGAAATTAGAGTTCATCTTCTTGGAGAAGTAACTTCAACTACTCTTAAAAAAGATACAACAGCTCCTTTAATTTCATTAATGATGCCTTTGGTTGAAGATGGTAATTTGGATTCTAGTTCTACTTCAGTATTATTTTCAGCATTTGATGAACTATCAAATCCTCTGGACGTACTTCTTCTTATAGAAAAAGATTCATCAGGAGTTTTTGTTCCTCTTTATATTAAAAATGCATCTTTTGAATCTTCTTTAAATTCAATATATTCTTCAAATGAATCACCGCTCTCACCTAATGACTTATCTCAGCAAATCGGTATGGTAATTTCAGATTTAGGATTTGATTCAAGCTATGAAATTACTCTTATAGCAGAAGATACCTCAGGATTTATTTCATCTAAGACTACATCCTTTTCTTTAGATGTTCCAAGAGTTGTATTGAGAGGTTCTTCAATTTTTGAAAATCCAATTACTGGAGAGTATTTTACTATTACTCAAGTTCCTTCTATGGAATTAGTTCCTAGTTTAAATGTTCCTCTTTCATGTAATTCTGGTTATGCACAGGGTATCTTATCTAATGGTGCTTTATCATCATCTACTTATGAAATTTCACTTTCTGAGGATTTCTCATTTACTTTACCGGAGCCTTTAGGATTTGGATCTCTTTTTACTTCAGTTCAAATGAATTTTAATTGTGATTTAGATGGTTCACTAGTTCAAACTCAATATGTTTTACATTATGATAATTCAGGATTTGAAATAGTAAATTC
>JAYYJK010000095.1:0-15990 GCA_036146255.1 Nanobdellota archaeon | reverse complement strand
TAGGAACTGTAATTCAAGTAGAGGTCCATATTGGATTAGATAAAAAGTTAACACTTGAAAAAGCACATAGAATTTCACATAATGTTCAAGAAAAAATAGAAGAAATTAATTTAGTTGAACACTGCTTTGTTCATTTAGAAGATTATTAATGATTTATTTTATAAATTCAATTTAATTCATTTCATTATGAAAAAGAAATTTACAATCTCTGTATTTTTTAAGAAATATATTAATTTATTTAACTTTAAGATTTCAAATAAATTAAAAATAGTTTCTTTTTTATTTGTAAGTCTAACAATTGTTTTATTATTAACAAGATATATTTATACTAGCAGATTTGAGACAGAAGATTCTACAGTTTTAATTTTAGATTTATTTATTTTTTATATTTTTTCAATGACTATTTTAAACCTTTTAAAAAATACAATAGTTTCAGCAAGAAGAAGGGTAAAAAAACTCTCAATACATACAAAAGATAATGTTATTGCGGGAATTCATTCTTTGTATATTATATTAGGATTTTTTGTAATTCTCTTTGGAACACTTCATTTTCTAGAAGTAGAATTAGAAAAGTTTTTTACATCATTTGCATTAATTTCTGTTGCTTTTTCTTGGATATTTAAGGAATATATTTCAAATATTATTGATGGGATTAGAATTACTTTCTCAGACAATTTAAAAGTAGGAGATTATATTACTTCTGGAGATTTTAAAGGAATTATCTTAGATATTGATATTATGTCTACAAAAATTAGTACTGATGAAGGAGATATTGTATTTATTCCAAATACTTTGTTATTATCTAAAGAAATAATTAATTATTCTAAGATTAAATTTAAAAGAATTATTTATGATTTTGAAATTGATAAATCTCTTTACACAAAACTTAGAAAACTTGAGAAAAAAATTGTCAAAAATTTAGACTCTGAATTTAGTGAATATTTTGAAAAAGAAAAATTTTTCTTAAAGGTAGTTAGAGTTAGTGGCGAAGTTGCCCACCTCTCAGCAGAGATGCCAGTGACATCATATAATTTCAAACTAGAAGAGAGAATGGAGAAAAACGTTTCTTTAACTGTAATGGAATTTATTGATGATGAAGAGTAATTAATTATTTATATAATACACATCTTTTTAAACAAAGTGAGTTTTAATTGTTTATGGGTGAACAGAATAAGGGATTTTTTTATCTTTTAATTGGACAATTTTTATCAGTTCTTGGAGAGAGAATATCTACTTTAGTTTTTTTTTATATAGCTGTTTCAATTATAGGAAGTGATTCTTCTTTTCTAGCATCTGCTTTAATAGCAGTCCAGTTTATTCCACTTTTTTTATTTGGATATGTTTTTGGTTATTTTGCAGATAGATATAATCAAAAAAATTTAATGCTATGTGCAGATTTAGCAAGAGCTATTTTTATTGTTTTACTTATTTTAAATCCAAATTCTTTATTTATCTTATATAGTGTTGTTTTTTTTATAGGTTTATTTTCTGCAATGTTTGAACCATCTAAAAAGTCTTTAATACCATTTATTGTTGATAAAGCTCAATTGATTAAACTCAATAAAGTTTTTGCATCAGTTGAAATCTTTGCAATATTTTTAGGATTAATTATTGGTTCTGCTTTATTGGAGTATTTTACAATAATTCAAGCTCTAACTATTAATGTCATTAGCTATCTGATATCATTTATTATGATTTTATTTATTAGATATGAATATAAAAATACTTCTAAAAATAATTCTTTTACATTTATTGATGATTTGAAGTCTGGAGTTATATATCTTAAAAATCATATTATTACAAGACAAGTTATTCTCAATATTACTTTGGTTAATTTTTTTGCAGCAGGTTTTATCTATGCAACAATATCAGATTTTACAATTAGAAATTCAAGAGGTTTAGATCCAGGAACAGAATTAGGTATTTTTTTTATTATCATTGCATTAGGAGCTAGTTTAACTCCATTATTTAACAAATATCTATCTCATGAGAAAATTAGAGATTCAACATTGATTTCCTATCTTTTTTTAGTGGGGGGTAGTGCTTCTGTTCTTCTTGGCTTTTTTATGATATTTTACAAGTTACCTCTTTTTTTACTATATGTATTTTTTTTTATTACAGGTATCTTTGTAGGGTTAATTTATGTCAGAATTTTATATCTTCTTCATACAACAGCATCAGAGAAATATTATGGAAGAGTAATTAGTGTAAATGATTTTGTCTCTTCTATCTCAACAGTTGTTGGTGTGTTATTGGGTGGGTTAATTGTAGAGTTTTTTACATATACTGTTGGCTTTATTCTAACAGGTTTGATTTTTGTATCAGGTTTTTTTTATTTTATAAAAACTAATCACTTATACTCATGGTAATTAATGTAAGTAAAATTATTAATTAAATAATTCTTTAGATGACGTTGATGTTTCTAAAATTGATTTAATTGCAAGTGTGAGTGGAACTGCAAAAAACATACCTCCAATTCCCCAAATAAACCCCCAAAATAACAAACTTACAATAATTATAACAGGAGAGAGTTCTAATTTACTTCCAGTGAATTTAGGTTCAATTATACTTCCCCAAATAATATTTATTGAAAAAAGCCCAATTACAAGTCCAATGAAAAGCATATCAATTCCTTGTGTTATTGCATATATTGCAAAGATAATACTATAAGAGATGTAATCTCCAAATGTTGGAATAAAATTTAGTATAAATATGAGTAATGAAAATAAAAGGGCATATTCAACTCCTAAAAAAAACATAACTAAAAAACTACTAAAAGCTGTTCCAAAACTAATTAATGTTTTAGATTTAAAATATTCAAAAATACTCTCTTCTAAAGAAAATACTGTTTTTGAGAGATCTTTATATTTTTTGTTTGATGATAAATTAGAGAGCCAAATATTTTGAAGAGGAACTAAAAATATTAACATAAATATTATGAGAAAAAGCTCAGAGATAAATGAGGCAAATCCTTCAAATAATGAATTCAGAGTAGAAGTGAGGAGTTCTTGTATTCGTTGTGAGTCAATATATTGAGATATTTTAAATGAGTTATCAAAGAATGTAATTTCTTTGTTACCTATAATGTCGATGATACTATTTGATTCAAGGGTTTCTGATTGTCTAAAGTCTTTAATATTATTAAAAGAAAACCCAACAAAAAGAATTAATATTATAAACACACTAGCTACATTTCCAATAACTTTTAAAATTTCAATTTTTCTATTTTCTTTAGGAACTCTTAAAAGAGGCATTATGAGAAATGAAAGTATAATTGCGATAATGAGAGGTCTTAAAATTGATGAGAGCCATTGTAGAAGAAATATTAAAATTACTATTGCAATGAAAATTATTGAAATTTCTGAGAGTTTTTTAGTATCCATTTAATTATTATTTTTTCATTATTTATAAACTTATTTTACAGATATACTAATGTTTTTTAATAGAAAGAATATAACTATATTATGAAACTTTCTTTTGAAACATTAAGAACATTACATAAAAATCCAACTATGTTGAATATTTTATTTATTTTACTTAGAATTATTATGATTTTAGGAATTTTATATTTACTTTTTGGTATATTGATGTTAACTAAACAGGATAAATTCTTTTATCATCCAGATCATAATAACAATTTTTATGAATGTCCTGGCTTTGAAGAGTATGAATCAAGAGAATTTAATGGAACAAGGTTTTATTACAAGGAGCTAGAATTTAGTGATAAAGCTTTGATTTATTATTCTGGAAATGGAGGTAGTGCCTGTGATAGATGGGCTTTGCAGAATTATTATGAAGGATATCAAGCATCTACTATTTTTGTTGAATATTCAGGTTATTCTGAAGATAAAAGAGAACCTTCATTAGTGTTATTACAACAAGATGTTCATAATATCGAGTCATTTTTAAGAGAAAAAAATTACTCTAAGAGATATGTTGTAGGTGAGAGTTTAGGAACAGGTATTGCGAGTTACCATGCGTATAGGTATGATGTTGATGTAATCTTCTTATTAGCTCCATTTTATAGCACCATGGATTTAGGTAGAGAAAAATTTCCTTACTATCCTATTTCATTTTTAGAAATTGAAAATTACAATTCTCATTATTGGTTATCTAATTATAATGGTAGAATAGTAATTTTACACGGAGAATTAGATAAAAACATTCCTTATACACAATCAATTAAGCTTTATAATTCATTATCTACTCAAGATAAAACATTATTTATATTTCCTTTTGCAAAACATAACGATCTATATGATTATTTTTTAACTCAAAGTGTTATTAGATATACGTTTTTAAATAGAACAAAATCAAATCGATTAGATGAATATAAATTTCAATAATTATTTTTTACTAAAATAAAGACTCAAACTAATGAGAAGAATTGAGAGTGCATAGAGCATTAAATCAATATTAGTATCAATTGTAACTTCTAGGGAATATTTAAAGAAAAAAATAACTAGTAATAGATAAATTACTTTACCTAACTTTTCTTTAAGTGAATCTAAACTTTTTACAATTAATGTTTCGGGTAATTTTATTACTTTATCAACTTCTTTTACATAGAGTTCATATAAACTTGCAGAAATCATCAGAGATAAAATCCCTAGAAAAATTAAATCAATTATTGATATTACATTGGAAATTATTATTTCTTTTGCATAGTACTCTAATGTTAATGTAGAAAAAAATACTGTAACTGCATAAATAAATAATAAAATAGCAATTATTAATAATGTAACAACGGGAATGTATACCGTATACTTAACTTTTTCAAGAACTTTTTCAATTAGAATCATAATAAAAATGATAAAACTATCTTTTTAAAGATGTGTATACTATAGTTAATTTTATGATATATGCTATTACAGTAATGTAATAATTTTATCTCTACCGTTTTTTGTAATTTCAATGTAGGAGTGTTCTTCTAAATATTTTAATCTTCCCATAAGTGTAGGGTGGGTCATTTTTAGATGGATTTTGATATCTTTCATTGTTGTTGCTTTTTGATATTCTTCTCTTAGTTTTAGAAATGTAATTATTTCATGATATTCTGTTTTTAGGATATGTTCTTTAAATTCTTTTTTCTTTTGAGGATTTGCCTGAGTTTCTTTATCGATAAATGATACAATTGACTGAACTTTATTTTCAAGGTCATTTATATCTCCATTTCCTTCATCTCCAAAAATACTATTTGTTTTAGTATTAATTGATTTAATAGGTTCAATTATTTTTTTTCTCACAAATAAAATATGTCTAATTGAGAAGATGATAAATATTATTAAAATAGATATCACAGTAATTCCGGTTGTAAGTTCAGTCATTCTTAGTTTTGCTTGAGCTTCTTCTTTTTCAACTTGAATACGTAATATTTCTTTTTCAATATCTTGAAGTGCTAGGGAAATTAGTTTTTCATATTGAGTAAATAAAGTTTTATTAGTATAATCTACATTATCTATAATTGAGAGTTTATGTTGCTCTAGTAACTTATTTTTAATACTTTCAGCTTCACTGTGAGCAAGAATACTTGAGATATAAGATTCATATTGAGGAGAAGTTATTAATTTTTCAGAATAATATGTTGCAAGAGTTGCATCCATACGCGTACATGTTGACTCAGAAGTTTTTAGTTCTTCCTCAATTAGTAATAAGTCACTAAAATTTTGTGTGCCATAATACCTGTAAAGTAATATAGCATCTGAATATAAATCAACTCTTTTATGTTCAAGTGCCTCAGTTATAGGATCAAATGTTTCTATGTAATGAAGAGTAGAAGATCTTAGTTCTAGTCCTAGAATAAGACTAAAAATAAGTAGAATTAAAAATATAATAAAAGGTAATTTTATACTTTTGTTAAACAAAGATAGTACATTCATAGTAATGATTCTAACTTTTTATATTTAAATATAGTGAAAAAACAGTTAAAATACGAAATAGATATCATAATTGTATAAAAAAGATTTCTTGTGTTGTTAATTTAAAAGGAAAAAGAATTTCAGATCTCAGTGAAAGAAGTAGTAAAACTCACACTTCAAAACTAGAAAAATGGAGGTGGTATTATTTTGTTATTGGTTTATTGAAATAATTTCAAATACTTTTCATATCCTTTTTTCTTAAGCTCATTTTTTGGGATAAATTTTAATGATGCTGAATTTATACAATATCTCATCCCTCCTAAGTCTTGTGGTCCATCATTAAACACATGACCTAAATGTGAGTCTCCTGTTTTTGATCTTACTTCTATTCTTTGCATTCCAAAACTGCTATCATGTAATTCTTTAGTTAATTCTTTATCTATTGGCTTAGAAAATGCCGGCCAACCACATGAAGAATGAAATTTATCTCTAGATGTAAATAATGGTTCACCAGTTGTAATATCCACATAGATACCTTCTTCATTTGTTTTCCAATACTCATTTTCAAATGGTTTCTCAGTTCCATTTTCTTGAGTTACATAATATTGTTCTTTAGTTAATTCTTTTTTTAGTTCCTCTTTTGATTTTTTTTTGTATGTCATTTTTAATACCTCCAATTTTTTTCAATAAATTCTTTTCTACCTGATCCAATAGAATACATTTCATAATGATTTGGATTTTTATCTGAGTAGTTTTGATGATAGTGTTCAGCATCATAAAATATACCATATTCTATTATTTGAGTCATAATTGTTTTTTCAAATTTTTTTGATTTTTCTAATTCTTGTTTTGATTTAGTTGCAATTTCTTTTTGCGTATTGGTATGGTAATAAATTGCAGTTGTGTAATGAAATCCCCTATCTGCAAATTGTCCATCATTTTGTGTTGGATCAATATGTCTCCAGTAGATATCTAAAAGTTGCTCATAAGATATTTTATTTGGATTAAATGTAATTTGTACAGCTTCTCTAAATGATGTTTTACCAGTAGATACTAACTCATAAGTTGGCTGATTTTCTTTTTTATTATCGGAGACATATCCTGAAATTACAGAAACTACTCCTTTTTGATTTTTAAAAGTATATTCTGAGCACCAAAAGCAACCACCTGCAAATGTTGCAGTTTCTATATTATTTTCCATAATATCTATAACTTCTTTATTTTTATAAATTAATTCTTTAAATGTGTAAACTTTTCTAATGAATACTAAAATATATAAATCAAATTTTTAATATTTTATTATGGAAAAGTCTCACAGTAATAACCCAATATCTCATTATGTAGATATGGTTCTTAACAGTGATGAGGCTTATAAAGAATTTTTGAGAGTCCCAATTGAGAGACAGGCAATGGTTTTTTTAGATTTGCCAGGTGATTTTCAAAAAAAATTTGGTGATGATTTATCAGTTAATTATATTTTATCCTTATTCAAATTTTTGGATCCTGATGAAATTACTGACTTTCTACAGCATTTACCAGATGATAAACATAATCAAGTTGCAAAAAAACTTGATGAAAATCTGAAAGAAAAAGTTGATTACTTACTTAAATTTGATCCAAATTCTGCAGCAGGTCTTATGAATTTAGATTATGTTATTGTATTTAAACATTCTAAGGTTGATACATTATATAAAAAATTACAAAAAACATATCAAAGAAAAAAAACAACTCCCATTGTTTTAGTTAGAGATAAAGAAAACCATTTGATAGGTCATATTCCTTTTGAGCATTTTATTTTACATAGACCACATTCTTTAGAAAAGGTTATTGAAAATATTCCATTTGTATATTATGATGAGCATTATGATGATGTGATTAAAAAATTTAACTCAACAGACCATAAAAATTTAGTTGTAGTTGATTATGAAAATCATATCTTAGGAGTAATTGAGACAAATGATCTTTTAAAGAGAATTGAAGAGAGTACAACAGAAGATGTATATGGTCTTGCAGGAGTAAATAAGGAAGAAGATATCTTAGATAGTGGTTGGTCTAAGTTTAAATCAAGATATTTATGGTTAATTTTGAACTTGTTTACGGCATTTTTAGCAGCAGGAATTGTTTCTTTATTTGAAGATACTTTAACTAAATTAGTTTTACTTGCTGTATATATGCCAATTATTGCTGGAATGGGAGGTAATGCAGCAACTCAGACATTGGCAGTTGTTGTTAGGGGAATATCAACTCATGAAATTGATGCTAAAACTAAATTAAGAGTACTAGGTAATGAACTTTTTGCGGGTACGCTCAATGGTTTTGTTAATGGTGTAATTGTTGCAATAATTGCTTACTTTTGGAATAATATGCCAATGCTTGGAGTAGTAGTAGGATTATCTATGGTAATTAATTTATTTATTGCCGGTTTTTTTGGAACAATTCTACCGTTTATCTTAGATAGATTCAAAATTGACCCTGCTGTAGCTGCAACAGTATTTGTTACAACTGCCACAGATGTCGTTGGTTTTTTTGTATTCTTAGGTCTAGCAGAAATACTTCTTCTATAAATTTAAGTGGCCAAAAATATATGAATTTTTGAGTTATTAGAATTAATAGAAATACTTATTTTATTGTTTTATATAGTAGTAATATTTTTAAATACTTTTTGACATTATTTCTTATGTCATCAATGAGTTCATTATTTTTAGAAGAACAGATTCTTCTTTTAGCGCAAAAATATAAGGATAATCAATATAATCATTTTCTATTACAATACATAAATCTTTCTAAAAATTCAATTGATTTATTTTCTTTAAAAAAAGAAATTCCAATTAATTTACAATCAACATTAAGGGACATATTAATTCATACTTATGATGTTTTATCTACTCACTATAGTAGAAATGAGAATAGAAAAAAGTTGTCTCATTTAACAGAAGGAAGTCCAGAATCATTTGGTTTTTCTTCTAAATTTTAATTACTCGACATTATTTTCTCTAATATATTCAAGTGGTTTTTTCTTTAAAATTGGTAAAATACTAAGATATCCAATAAAAAGTATTGTTAGAATAGTTAATCCAATATAGATAAATCCTTCAATAATTAAGAATGAAAATGTAATGTCAAGTAAATACGAACTTACAAGAAAACTAATTGTCATTGCAAATATTAGTGCGAAGAGTGAAGAAATTATTGCTAGGAGTATATATTCAATAATAAAAATTCTTCTAATAAATGATGTATTTCCTCCTACTAATTTATAGTAAATACTCTCCTTGAGTCTTTCCTTATGTGTTGCTAAAATTGATGATATCAAAATCAAGATACCTCCAATGAGCGAAAATACAGTAAAAAATGATGTAATTGAAGAGAGTTGACCAATAATATCTCCAATTGTCTTAGCTGTTGTTTCCCCATTAATTGTAGTAACTGAAGGAAATTCTTTTACAATTTGTGTTTGAAGTGAGCTAATTTCACTAGAATTGACTCTAAGTGTTGCAAAGAGAGTTTGTGGGGCATTTTTTAATACTTCTTCTTCAAATGTGAAATAAAAAAAAGCTCCTATTCCTTGTTCAACTCTTGATCTAATACTTACAATTTCTGCTTCAATTTCAATACCTTGTACTAAAAATACTAATCTATCACCAATACCCACGCCCATTCTTTGTGTAATTTCATCCATTGCAGATACTTGAACAACATCTTTATCCCATGTATTGATAAACATTGAATCACCTTCAATTAATCTTTCACTATCAAGTACTTTATTACCATAGGTAATACTAAACTGTCTTGTAATTCTTTCTCCTTCAGGTAATGAATCTTGAATAATTTGAGTATCAATTCCATTAATTAAAATAACGGGAGCTCTAATGATTGGAAAAATTGTTGCATTGTGACCTTGGTTTTCTAAAAATTGAGAGAAGTTATATTTTTCATTTCCAGGAATATCTATAATAAACATATTTGGGGCATCTTGCGGGAAACTTGTAATAAATTGATTTTGAAGGTTAGTTTCAATAAATGTTAATGAAAATATTAATGTTAGTGAAATACTTAGTGATGTAATAATTAATAATGTTTTATTTCCAATTCTAAAAAGACCTTTAATTGCTAATTTTAATGGATATATTTTTGTATGTAATCCAATTTTTTTTACGAGATATAAAATTGCTGAAACAAATAAAAATGTAATGAGTACAAGTGTAATGATTCCTAGTAAAATATAAATTCCAGTTCTGAGTTCTTCAAGTTCTATGAAAATAAATAAAGCAAAAAAAATTACAATCATACTATAATAAGGGAGCATATCAAAAAATGTTTGTTCTTTAGAATCTTGTTTTCTAAATATGTCACTAGGTGAGATATACTTTAGTTTACTAATTGGGTAAAGTGTAAATAATACTGAAATTCCCAATGCTAGAAAGAATCCCTTAAGTATTGCAGATAAACTTAAACCTATTTGAATACCTTGAGGTAATATTGATTTTAGTACATAAGGGAAGAGTAACATAAAAAACCAAGCAAATAACAAGGCAAAAATAAAACTAATAAATCCAAGTACTAAGACAGTTTTGAGATAAAATTTTATTAGTGATGAATCTTTAGTTCCAAGGACTTTTTTAATACCAATTGTTTGCTTTAATGATGAAAGATATGATGAGAGAGTTGATGTTAATCCAACTCCTGTTATAAAAATAATAAAAATTGAAATTAATTTAATGAAAAACAAAAAATTTGTTGTAAAACTTTGAAGTGTAGATCCATCTTGATAATACATATCTACATCTTCTCTTTCTTGAGCAGCAGAATTTAATAAATCATATATTTCTAATGATTCCTCATCAGATATTGTTTTAATTGTTGTAGAATACTCAACTCTACTTCTACTTCCAATTAGGCCTGTTTCATTTACATTTTCTTTAGGTAGAAGTATTTTTGGACCTAGTGAAAATAAATTTAATGGAGAGTCGGGTTCTGATAGTAATACATCTTGTATTGTAAATTCTACTTTTCCTATTTGAATATTGTCTGAGATTTTAAGATTTAATTGAGTTAGTAAATTTTCTTCTACAATAACATGGTAGGGTTTTAATTGATATTCTTCTCCAGATAAAAGTTCAATTGACCCATAAAGTGGATGAACTGGTTCTACTGATTTAATTTGTGTTAAAAGAGAAGAATTTGTTTTATTAGCATATACAATTGATGTGAATTCTAATCTATTTGACACCGTTACATTATACTTTTGTTCAACTTCAAATAATGCTTGAGTTAAATTATTTGAGAATTCTCTGTTTGTTTCAATTATAATATCTCCTCCAACTAATGTCTTGGAATCTTGATTAATGTAGTTTTCAGTGCTATCTCCTAGCGAATCAACTGAGATGAAAATACCTAAAGAGAAAAGAAGACATAAACAAAATAAAATTGCTTGACCTTTGTAGAAAAAAAGTTCTTTGAAAATCTGTTGTAGTTGTTTCATTTTATTTATTTATTTTTTTATCAGAAATTATTTTCCCATCTTTAACCTCAATTACTCTTTGTGCAACTTTTGCAATCTCAGGTTCGTGAGTTACTACAATTATAGTTTTCTTTTCTTTTTTGTGAAGTTCTTGGAGAAGTTCTATTATTTGTTTTGAATTTTTGGAATCTAGATTTCCAGTAGGTTCATCAGCAAATAATATTTCAGGGTCATTTATTAATGCTCTAGCTATTGCAATTCTTTGTTTTTCACCACCTGAAAGCTGTATTGGATAATTATTTTTCCTATGTTCCATACCTACAGTTTTCAGAAGGGAATTAATTTTTTTAGATTGCTCTCTACCCGCTATTTGTGAAGGTAATTCTATATTTTCATATGCATTTAAAGAAGGTACTAGGAAAAAGGATTGGAAAATAAATCCTATTTTTTTATTTCTGAGTTCTGAGAGTTGGTTTTCATTTAGTGAGAATACATCTTCTTTATCTAATATAACTTTTCCAGAACTAGGATTATCAAGACCTGCAATAATACTTAGCAATGTTGATTTTCCAGAACCAGAAGACCCAATTATTGCAACAAATTCTCCTTTTTTTACATCAAAACTAATTCCTTTTAAAATTTGAATTGTTTTATCTTCAGTTTTGAAATTTTTAGTAATATCTTTAATAGATAGAATTGACATAGTAAGGTATGGCCAATTTTGTTTATAAGTTTGTTTATTAACAGTTCAGATATAAACAATAAGTTTTTATAATATTGGATCTATGTTATAATTATGAGATATTTTCTTATGTTTATTTTTATGCTATTTATAGTGGGATGTAGTAGTAATGAAGTCCAAAGAAATCATAATATTGATGAAACAACTATTGAAGAAGATAATATTATTGAAAATCAGACAACTATTGTTGCATTTGGTGATTCACTAACAGAAGGACTTGGAGTTGAGAGAAAGGATGCATACCCATCTCAGCTTGAGATGAGACTAGCGGAGTTGGGGTATGAGGTTAGGGTATTTAATTCAGGATATAGTGGTGAGACTACTACAGGTGCACTCAATAGAGTTGATTGGGTGCTTTCATTAAATCCAGATATTGTCATATTAACAACAGGAGCAAATGATGCTATGAGAGGAATTGATTTATCAATTACTAAGAGTAATATAGCAAATATTATTGAAAAATTTCAATCTAATAATGTGACACTAATTCTTTCAGGAATGAAAATTTTTGAGAACTTGGGGGAAGAGTATATTACAGAATTTGAAAATATTTATCCAGCACTCGCAGAAGAGTATAATATTTCTTTTATTCCATTATTTTTAGAAGGAGTTGAAGCAAACTCAAGTTTAAATAATGATGATCAAATTCATCCAAATAAAGAAGGGTATAGTATTATCGTTGAGAATAATATTTTACCTGTATTAATTCCAGTTTTAGAAAGATTTGAGTAAGTTTATAAACCTACTTTATTTGTAATTATTATGAATTTATTTGAAGTAGGTTATCCTGATTTTCGTAGGGGAAAAAAAATATTTAGAGAAATTAATGAAATTAATACTATTGAAGATATAGTTAGTGTTTATCATTTTTCTAGACAAAGAATGTTAGATGATTCACGAAAATCAAAGATTCCTGCTTATTTATGTCTAAATTATGGAAAAAATATACAGGTTTATGAAGAATCTTTTCGAAATATTTTGAAATCTGCTCAATGGGACTTAATTTCAGTTCTTTTTTCTAAAAGTGGCTTTTCTCATCAAAGACATATCGAACACGCAGTCTCACTTGGTTTGGTTTTAGAGAAATTGTTTAATTCAGGTTCTGGATTTCAACATGATAATAACGAATTAGTTTTTTTAAAAGAGAATATTTTAAAATATAATACTGATAAAAAAATGAGATATCAACACTTACTTTCTTTACATCAAGAACTTGAAAATGAAGATTTTGCAAGTATAAAACAATTTAGTTTAGATAATGAAAGTTATTTACGATATCCTCAAAGATAATATTTTACCCTTTAGTAAAACATAGAATTTATATAATTATTTTGAATTGTAATGTTATGAATAAAATATTTGCTTTATTTATATCATCGCTATTATTAGTTTTTTCAGCATGTTCTCAAGTAGGAGGATTAGCATCTGAAGTTGAAGAAAACAAGATACAAAGAGAAGAAGATCAGTCAAAATCTATTGAAGAGAGACAAGAAGAAACGCTTAGTCAACTTATACAAGATGGAGTTTATATTGAAGAAGTAACTTATAGAACTCCTGCAGGAGAGGAAACATTAGAAATTACTTTTCAAATTACAAATGATATTGTTGATGAAGTTAGTTTAGAACTAGTTGGAGAAGCAAATCCAACATCTCAGAGATATGCTCAGCAATCAGAGGCAGGACTTAGAAATTTACTTGAGGGTAAAAATATTAATGATGTTGAAATACCAAACTCTATTGCAGGTTCATCTTTAACAACAACTGCATTTAAGAACCATATTAGAGATTTAACTGTTAGATATTAGTTATTTGAAATGATTAAAAAAGAAATAGAAGTACTAGGAACAGTATTTACCATTTCTTTACCTAATAAATATTCTTTTTTATTTTCTAAATTATTTGATGAACTCCAGAGAATAGAACAAAAATATACCCGTTTTGATTCTTCATCTTATTTGATGAATTTAAATTCACATCTTTTTAAAAAACAAAATATTGATTCTGAAACTTATTTTCTTTTAAAATTTGCAGAAGATATGAAAAAATTTACTGATGGTTATTTTTCTATAGATCAAAAAAATAGATTGGAGGTATATGGTTATGGACTTACAGTTAATTCCTCAAAAAGTAACATTTTTTCTAATTTTTTTTCTAGAAATTATTTTCTTTTTTCTTCATCAATAGTATTATTTAAGCAAATTGAAATAGGTGGATTTGGTAAAGGCTATGCTTTACTTAAGTTAAAAGAGTTCTTAGATTCACAGTATGTAAAAGAGTATGAATTAAATGCTGGCGGAGATATTTATGTTAAAGGTAAATCTAAGATTTATTTAGAGAGTCCTTATTATCAGGAGAATGTTTTTGCATATGTGTTCTTAAAAAATACTTCTCTTTGTTCATCTTCTCCTTCAAGAAGGAATTTTAATTCTAAACATCATCTTATTAATCCAAAATTAAAAGACTCAAATTCTGATTTGATTCAAGTATTTATACAAGAAGAGAATCCTATGAAATGTGATGCTTTATCTACTGCATTATTTGTTATGGGTTTTGAAAAGGCAGTTTCTTTTAGTAAGAAACATAATTTATTAGTACTTTTAATTACAACTAATGATATGTATTCATCAATAAACATTACTTATATTAATTGAGTATCTTTTTAAATATAGATAGATTAATGTTATTATGTCAATGTTTAAAAAAACATGTTTCTCTTGTGGAGCTAAAGTAGATAAGCTCTATGAAGGTATTTGTGAGGATTGTGTAAAAGAGCAGTATCCTCCAATTTATGAAATAAAACCTATGAATTTGAAAATTTGTAATGTAACAAAAACTATTTGTTATAATAATTATTATCAAGAATTTGATGAAATTAAAAAAATATTACCTGATATTGCAAAAAAGCATGTAGTTTTAAATCCACAATATGAATTAGTTTCTCTTCAAGTAGAAAATATTGAAATTATCGGAAATAAATTAGGTTTTGATATTAATGTTGAATGTGAGTTAAAAAATGAGTAAGTTAGAATCTTATTTTAATGAAGTACTAGGGGAGTTGGAATTATTTGAATCACCTATGGAGAAGCTCCAGTTTGTTTTAGAATATGGAAAAGACTTAGATGAATTTCCTCAAGAGCAATTAAAAGAAGAGAATAAAGTTCCAGGTTGTACTTCTAATGTATATATTTATGTTACTAAAGATGAAAACAATAATGTTTTGCTTAAAGCAACATCAGAAGCATTAATAGTTGGTGGTTATATTGCAATTTTATTTGAAGGCTTAAATGGGATGTCTAAAGAAGAAGTACTTTCATCAGAAGAACTTATTAGAAATTTCACTTTAAAGGCAGGAGTTAGAGAATCACTTACTCCGACAAGAGCAAATGCTTTTACTAATATCTTAGCTATGATTTTTGATAAAATAAAAGAACTTTAATTTTCTAGGTAATAGAAATAATTATAAATTATTTATGTTTATGTAACATATGAAAATTAATAAAATAGCAGTACATCCAGTGGTTTCTGTTGCTCTTCTTTTAGTTGTAAGTGTTTTGGCTGTTATTAGTTTGCAAACCTGGTATGGTTCATATCAGAGTAATTTATTTAGTGATTTAAATTCAGAATCTAATATTGATAGTTTTTCGGAGGGTGTTGAAGATATAATTGGTAAAGATTTATATATCAATGCAGGGGAAAAAGGTTTATCTATTATACGTATTGAAATTGATGGAGTTGAGTGTTCTTTAGGCCCTGGAACTTATACAGATTTAATTTCAATTAATGTATCTGATTGTCTTAGTTTAAGTACTTCTCCAATTAAAGATGTCTTACTAATTACTGAAGATTCTGTAATTTCAAATAAAGTTTATATTCGTGATGATTCTTCTTTAGATACTCCTTCAATTCCTGCAAATGTTGTAGAATCTAAT
>JAYYJK010000094.1:0-2648 GCA_036146255.1 Nanobdellota archaeon | reverse complement strand
TTTAGAAGACGTTACATTTAATGAAGTAGCTAATTGTGGATATAATGCTACAATTAATTTTGGAGGTAAAAATTAAAATGAATAAAAACTTAATTCCAGCAGCAGCATTAACAACTGCTCTCTTAGGAGGATGTTCTGCAACAGTTAATAATGTTGATTTAGCAAGTAAAAGATTAGCAACAATTGAGTCATTTGGACCAGGGTATTCTTCAGGTAAAGAAACTAATATTGAAGCCCCAGCAATTGTTGAGGGTGAGAAAATTACTGTACCTCAAATTAATGCTCACTTAGATTATTTAGTTGAAATGGGGGAAGACAATACTAGTATGTTGTACAATACATTAAACTTACCTTTAACTGCAGCAGAAACATCTGATGCCTGTGTAGGAGGTCTAGAAACTGAATTATGTAAAAATGCAAAAAGAATTGTTGCGGCAGAAAAAATGGCCCCTTACTTTTTAAGTGAAGATCCAATGGTTCAAAATCAATTACAACACGCAATTTTGGATCACAAAAAAAATAAATATCAATCATGGCAAGCGAGGTATGCGCAAAATAACCAGGTTAAACAAATAATATTTAATGGTTTAGTGTTAACTTTAGCAACATTAGCTTCAGGAAGTGCAGCAAATGCAGCACTAGGAGAAGAAAAAGCAGCATGTACAGTATTTGGTTCTGGATCTGGAACAGCTGGTAATGCTATCGGAGGTGCCTCAACAGGAGGAGCTTCAGGTGTTGTAAATACATTATCTACATTATATAATAATGGCTGCTAATGTTTTTGTTCCTTTAAAGTAATGACAAAAGATAGTTTTATAAATATAGGAATATAAGTATAGTTAAAATGAATAGTAAAAAAATCATATTCGCATTAGTATTTGCACTGTTATGTTCAGTTTTTAGTGCAAATGCAGTTGATTACTACAAAGTATATCAACCTTCATTCACAAATGAACCTGCAGAAAACATTTATGTAACTGGTGGTGTTTGTGGTGATTCTCAGTGTAGTTCTATTACTTCACAAGAAATTACTCTTCTTGATGGAGATATGTTTCAATCATGTATGGAACAAAGTGGATCCATGAATATTAATGAATTTCAAGCATGTTTAAATGATTCAGAAATTAATGGAAATATTGCAACTTTAGGTAGTTCTGGATGGATTGTTACAAAAGAAACAGTGGGATCATTTGGATCTTTGACATATTTCATGCCTGAAGGTGACCAAAACATTCCAGTGTTCTTTGAAACAACAAATTATCCTCAAGTATGTAGTGCTCAAGGTAATACTTATTGTGTAGATGATAATATCTATGGCTTAAACTTTAATCAATTAAACGAAGCAATTGCTGAAGTAGGTCAAGTAAACATTAAAAACGTAGATAATCCTCTAAAACCAATTCAAGTAGAAATTCCAGTTCAAATTGAAGAAACTGTATGTTCAGCATATAGATTTGCCAATGAAAACTACTGGTATCCAACTCAAATTCCTCAAGGATACTCTGATTTTGATGCGATGACTCAAATTGATTTACTTATTCAAGATTCCCAAGGAACTACTCTTTTAGATGACCAAGTAGTAATTCCAATTGAAGCAGAGACTTGTGCGGGTCTCTCAGCATTCTCATGGACTCCAGCAGCAGAATTAGAAGATGAAGAAGTTACATTTACAGTTACAACAGAAGTAATTGATAGACAAGTAATCACATCACTAATTGACACTGCCTCTGTTACTGAGACAATTTATCCAAATAACTTAGATAACACATGTTGGACAAGAGCTTATGATTTCACATTAGCTAATGAACCAACATTTGATTTAACAACTTCAATTGCTCAAATTCAACAAGGAGAATATCTTTATGCAGGATTTAGAGCAGGAGCTTGGAGAGACGAATCAATTACTCCAATGCAATTTGAAGCTATTTTAGTATTTGATAATGGAGATGAAGAAACAATTTTAACAACATTTCAAGATACTTCAGGTTTAGATTTAGAAGAATACTTTGAAGATCTCTCAGAGACAGTATTTGATTTACAACCAGGAAATTATGAAGTAACATTAATTACAAGACCAATTGGAACAAATTGTTTAACTTCAGAAGAGGTGAGACAAACTCAACAATTAACAATTTTAGAAGTTCCAAAATACTCTTTAGATGTATATGTATCAGGTAATGAGTCACAAGCTTTAGAAAATGTACAATTACAAGTTGTTTTAGAAGAATCAAGAGATGAATTCCAAATTACTCCAACATATGATGAAACTCAAACAACAAATACTCAAGGATATTCAGAATTTACTGGTTTAATTGCAGGAACATACACATATACTGCTTCACTTGAAGGGTATTCAACAGTAACAAATGAAGTAATTGTAGGTTCAGACACACAACTCTACATTAACTTACCTCAAGAAAACTCAGCACCTATTGTTGATTTACCTCAAGAAGTTACACTTTACTTTGAAGAAGCATATGAATTACAACTCCAAGATTATATTGTAGATTTTAATGATGCATTTAACACATTAACAATTGAGACATCCTTAGTTTCAGGAGATGCATCTATTCAAACAATTAACAATGTTGCTGAAATTACAACAACAACTCCAAATACAGTTACAATCTCAGTATCTGTTGAAGATA
>JAYYJK010000093.1:0-4585 GCA_036146255.1 Nanobdellota archaeon | reverse complement strand
AATGAGAGTAATGTTTGAGGGAGCAACTGCATTTAATAGTTCTCTTAATTTTAGCGATACTTCTTCAGTAACAGATATGTCTGGAATGTTTTCGGGAGCTACTAATTTTAATCAACCTTTGGATTTTAATACATCTGATGTTAGTTTTATGAATTCGATGTTTCAAAATGCAATTTCTTTTAATCAGCCTTTGAATTTTAATACTTCTTCAATTATTATTATGAATACTATGTTTTCTAATGCAATTGAATTTAATCAAGATCTCTCTGGTTGGTGTGTATCCTCAATTGGTTCAGAACCTTTTGGTTTTGATACCAATACTCCTGCTTGGAATAAAGTAAGTAGACAACCAGTTTGGGGAAGTTGTCCATAATTTGAGAAGTAGATTTTTTCAATTTTTTAATTTTATAATTTCAAATTTAACACTAATTTACTACTTTTTGTTATAACCATATCTATATATATGGGCTAAATAAGTTGTATTCATGGTAGAAGAAAAAACTAAAGAAGTATTAATTGCAGAAAAAATAAGAAATTATTCTGATAATAATAATTTAAAATACAATTTGCATATTCATAATGATACTATTTCTATTTCAATTGGAACATTTGAAATGTTTTCGAAAACTAAGTTAATTATTAATATCTCAAATAATTCATTAAGATTTTTAAGAGGTACAAATAGAAATGATTTTAAAGAAGTAATAAAAATATTAAATGAATTTGGTATACATATACCTGAAGAAAATTATATTGATGAAAATGAACTCGGAGTTAATATTCCAGTATAGTTTATTTAGTTATATATTGAGAAATTTTTATTTCATAACTTTTTCAATTATTTTTGCAATTTGATCAACTGTTTTTTTTCTGTTTTTTTCAAGTTCTTTTTCTAATTCATCTCGGGATACAAATTGCATAGGATCCCACAAATCAACATACTTTTCAAGTTTTTTAACCTCATCAACAGTTGAAAATAGTTTTAATTGTTTTGATAGTTTTTCATTAAATTCTTTAATTTTTTTAATTTCTGATTTTAGATCGGAAATGTCATCGCTTACATCTTTTGTTTTTTTGAAAACTTTCTTAAAATCTGCAACAGCATTGTGATCAATTAAATCTATTTTTTCATGAATATTTTCAAGTAATGATTCGATATCTTTTTGTCTTTGAATTATTGTTACTAGTGTTTTTGAATGGGTATCTACTTTATTGGCAAAATCTTTATTTTTTTCATCTCCTCCTGAATTAAATATATTTGAACTCATTTTAATTTCTCTGTAATAACTTTAAATATAATGAATAAAACTCATATGCTGGTGCTTCCCATGAAAATTTTTCAAAGTGAGTGTGTGCTTCTTCTCTTATATGGGAGTTTAATGTTTCATATGTGAGTAATGAGAGAATTTTATGCGCCATATCTTCAGTATCCCAAAAATCAACTTTTAATGAATGATGTAATACTTCACTAATTCCTGATTGTCTGGAGATAATTGCAGGTGTTCCTTTAGCTACTGCTTCAAGAGGTACAATTCCAAATGGTTCACTAACTGAAGGCATTACAAAACAATTTGCAATTGAGAAGAAATGATCAGCTTCAGCCCTAGTGTATTTTCCATGAAAAAGCACTGATTCATTAATTCCTAATTCGTGAGATAATTCAATCATTGCAGGGAGTTGGTCTCCTGATCCAATCATTATAAATTTAGTATTTGGTTCAACTTCTAAAACTCTTTTTGCAGCTCTTAAAAAATATTCAGGTCCCTTTTGAAGTGTCATTCTTCCAGCAAAAAGAACAATTTTTTCATTAGAATATTTTCTTGAAAGAGTAGGTTCCATATCTGAGATACCACCATTGTGGATTACTTTTAATTTTGATGGATCTACTCTGTAACTTTTTAATAATCTATTTTTTGTAAAATTACTCACAGGAACAATAATATCTGATTCTTCGTATCCTCGTTGCTCTATATCATATATTCTTTGATCTCCTCCTTGCCCACCAGTTTTATCAAATTCAGTGATGTGTACATGGAGAACTACTGGTTTTCCTGTTAGTTTTTTTAATAATAATGCTGCAGGAATTGTAGTCCAGTCGTGCGCGTGAATTACATCAAAATCTTTATCTTTACATTTTTTAGCAACTCTTTGGGCATAGAGTTCTACTTCTTTTAAAATATTTGGACCATAGATAGTTTTCATCATATCACTTTGAGATTTGATGGGATTTTTTTTAGTGTACTCTTTTACTTTTTCACTATATTCTTCAAATGAATCATATGCACCAAGATAAGTCTCCACTTCTGTTATTTTAACAGAATTTGATAATTCTAATTCTTCTTGAGTTCCAGCAGATGTGACTTGTAATCTTGAGAGTGCTTTTTTATCCTTTGGCCCATATGCCATTACATACTCAATTTCAATTTCTTTATCAATCATATCGAGAGCTTTTGTTAGTTCATAACAAACAATTCCTACTCCTCCTGCAAAATATGGTGGAAATTCCCAACCTAACATTAATACTTTCACTTTTTATATCTAGAAATTTTTTATGAAGCACTCTTATATTCTTTCGTCATTACTTTATAATCAAGAAGAGTTTTTCTACCTTAATTTAGAGTTTTAACTCAAAAGATAGTACTTTATTTTAAGTAATAGTTAAGCTAAAATCAACTATGCGACAAAGAGAAGAATTTTTATTTGAACTCTCATGGGAAGTATGTAATAAAGTTGGTGGAATTCATACTGTAATTACTTCTAAACTTTCTCAAGTTAAAAAATATTTTCAAAACTATTATTGTGTTGGTCCTTATTTTGAATCATCGCTTGCTTCATTTGAAAGAGAAGAGGTTCCAGAACAGTTTATTAATAAAGTTGAAGAACTAAAGAACATAGGAATTATATTACATTTTGGAAAATGGAAAGTAGATGGAACTCCTAATGTTATATTAATTGAGTACTTAGATTATAGAAATAATATTGATAAGATAAAGTCAAGTATTTGGAATAATTACAAAGTGGATTCTCTTAATTCAAATTGGTATGATTTTGATGAAGCAATTCTTTGGTCTTGGGTTTGTGGTATAGCTATTGATTATTTAAGAGATACTTATGATAATCATACTTTAGTGCATGCTCACGAATGGATGAGTGGGGGAAGTATTGCTTATTTTGAACAAAAGTTCAAAGACCAACAATTAAAAGGACAGGAGACTCAGAGAGACAGAAGAGTATCTACAGTTTTCACAACTCATGCAACAATGCTTGGTAGAACAATTACTGGAAATGGTGAAAACCTTTATTCTCTTCCAAAAGAATATGATTTTGAGAAAAGAGCATATGAATTAGGTGTACATACTAAACATCAATTTGAAAAAGCACTAGCTCACAATGCAGATAGCTTTACCACAGTGAGTGATATAACTGCTAAAGAAGCATCCTTAGTATATAAAAAATCTGTAGATATTATACTATACAACGGCTTTGATTATCAAAAGAATGAATTTGAGTTAGAACAACAATTTACACATTCAAGAAATAGAATTAATAGTTTTCTAGATACACTCTCAAAAGACTCATATACACTTAATCATGAGCAAAATTATCTAGGATATATTTCGGGAAGATATGAAATTCATAACAAAGGAGTTGATGTTTTAATTAGTTCACTTGCAGACTTAAATAATATACTAAAACAAGAAAACTCTCAAAAAACATTTACAGTATGGTTTATGCTTATGTTTGGGGATGCTGAGTTTAACCAAAGATTTAAAGATAATAAAGAAGGAAAAATAGGAATTCATCATACTGATATGCTACAAACTCCACATGAATTAGGCTTTGATAATGATGTTCTTAAACTTTTTTCAGAAGCAGGACTTCACAATAGAGCTGATGATAGAGTAAAAGTACTTTTAACTCCTACAAATTTTACCAAAGATAATAATGTTATCGGGCTTGATTATTATGAACTTATTTCAGGTTTTGATGTTGGAATTTTACCTTCTTATTATGAACCTTGGGGATACACACCTGCAGAGAGTATTGCATGTTCAGTTCCATGTTTTACAACTGATCTTTCAGGGATTGGAAGGTTTGAACCTCTAAAGAATTGTTCTTCTGCACTCAATGTATTGCCAAGAGAGAATATCTCAGATGAAGAATTCTCAAAAAGACTTACATCTGAGCTCTACACTTATATCTCAAGAAATAAGAAAGATCAACTTTTTTTAAGACATGAAGCTGCAAAGTGTTCAAAGTTAGTTTCATGGCAGAAATTCTATCTCAAATATTTAGATGCTTATGATTTCTCAAAGAAATCAGAAGCTCAAAAATTAGAATAATTTTTGCTTGATTATGATTTTGCAGAGTCAAAGTTATGAGTTCTTCACTTTTTAATTCTAACATTTTTTTATATCTTCTTTAACTGTATTTTTAATATGAATATTACATACCTTATTGATGGTTATAAGCATTCTTTTGTTCAAGATAATGCACAATATCAAAAATACTTATCTTTTTTACATTCTAATTCTCATGGAGATGTTCTTAATTTGGGTGTTAAAAAAAATAATTCTAAATTTCA
>JAYYJK010000092.1:0-4385 GCA_036146255.1 Nanobdellota archaeon | reverse complement strand
TGAAAAGTAATTGAATTAAATTTCTTATCATTTTCTCCTTCATTTTCCCAAACACTAAGCGTGATTGCTTTTGCCTTGTAGACTCTAATTGGTTTATTAGTTTGCTCCATGGTAGAAACACATAACTAATTTAATAATAAAATAATTGAGATAAAAAGTTATCCTAAAAAAAGAATTATTTTAAACAATAAAGAAATAACTATACTATCTATGAATCTTGATAAACAAAAAATAACTTCTTTTCAAACAAAAATTTTGAATTTCTATAAACAACAAGGAAGAGATTTACCTTGGAGAAATACATCTAACCCATATTATATTCATCTCTCAGAAATAATGCTTCAACAAACTCAAGTCTCAAGAGTAATTGATTATTATCAAAAATTCATAAAAAACTTCCCAGACCTCCAATCACTCTCTAATGCACCCCGTCATATTCTTTTAGCTAATTGGCAAGGCTTGGGATATAATAATAGGATAATTCGCTTACAAGAGAGTGCTAAACTATTATTAGAGAAGTACGATGGAGAATATCCTCAAGATCAAAAAGAACTACAAAATTTGCCAGGTATTGGATCTTATACTTCAGGTGCCATTCTCTCTTTTGCATTTAATATTACATCAAAAGTAGTAGATACAAATATTAGAAGAATATTAATTCATGAACTTAACTTAAATGAAGATATTCCTATAAAAGATTTAGAAGAAATCGCATATCAAGTAACTCCAAAAAATAGAGCAAAAGAGTGGAATAATGCATTAATGGATTATGGAGCATTAGAACTCACAGCAAAAAAAGTAAATATTAAACCAATTACAAAACAATCAAAATTTATAGGATCAACTCGTTGGGTAAGATCACAAATAGTAAAACAACTCTTAGAGCAGCACGAAATATCTATTAAAGACTTAGAAATAAGATTTCATAATTATACTATAAATGATATATTAGAGAAAATGCAAAAAGACCAATTAATAAAAATAAAAAACAATAAAGTATATATACTTGAAAACTGAGAAAGTCATATGGGTGACTTCAATGATTTTTTAAAAATTTTAGAAACTTATAAACTCAAACAAGTATCAAGAGCATCATCGAATAACTACTCATGTGATAAAACAAAACAACAAATCCAAAGAAAAGAAACAACTGCAGAACATGTTTATTCTACTTTAAAATTAGCAACATATTTCCTAGATACCTATGAAGAATTTAGTGACTTAGATAAAATAAAAGTCTATGAATTAATAATGTTTCATGATGATATTGAAATTGCCGTCGGTGATATAAATATTTCAGATAGGAAAGCAAGAGTAGAAAAGGAACAAAATGAAATAAACGCATTAGATAACTTTTCAAAATTATATCCAAAAATTCTAGAAAAAAGATTAAAAGTTCTAGACTCAGAATATAGAAAAAATCTCTCAGAAGAAACTAAATTTGCACATGCAATGGATAAATTAGATGGGCTAATTCATGAATTACAATATCCAAATGATTGGGGAGAACATACCGGATTTACTGAAGAAAATGTAAGAAAATGGTTTGAGAATTCATTTAATTATTCAGAGATTCTTAAAGGCTATTTTGAAAATATAGTGACATATTGTAGAAAAAATAATTATTTTTAAAACTAAACTTATAAATAAAAAAACACTCTTTTTTCTATGAATCAAGATCAACTCATCAAAGAAGTATTAGAAGATAGTACTCCTTCATATCTCAAAATTGCTCATATTTTTGAGTTGATGAACATAGCAGATACAACATCTATCCAAACGCTCCACAAAGTAATAGAATCAAATTCTTGTGAACTTGTTAGACATGAAGCAATTTTTGCTCTAGGGGAAATGGCGCCTGAGAAAGATACAGTTGAATTTCTCAAAAAAATTATTAAAGAAGACTCAAGTTATGTTGTTCAACACGAAGCATTAATTGCAATTGGAACTATTGGAGACAAAAAAGATATTGAATTCTTAAGGGAATTTGAAAGTCACCCAGATTTTGAAATTCAATGTTCTGCTAAAATTGGAATTCAAAGATTAACACAAGAACCAGGATTTGAAGATGATATCAAACAAAATTTAGATCATTATAAAAAACATTTATTTGACTATAGTAACTCAAATCAAAACGAAAGAATTCAAATACTATTTCAACTCATGCTCAAAGGTGAAAAAGAAATTGATACAATAAAGAAGTGCCTTCATAAAGACATCTGTCGTGTAGTAAGACATGAGGCCGGGTTTGTATTAGGAGAGATAGGAACACTAGAAGCAATTGATGCTATGGCATCAATTTTAAATTCTGAACCTACAGACATTGTAATTCATGAAACACTTTTTGCTCTAGGAACCACAGGAAAAAAAGAGGCACTAGAACATATCGAACCCTTCATCAACCATACTTCTTATGTTATCTCAGAATCAGCAAAAATTGCAATAGATAGAATTAACTATTTAAAAAATCCATACTCTGGCGCAAGACATTTTAGTGAAGAATGTTAACTAAATTTTTATAAATATTAAAATTAAAATGATATTATGTCTATTGAAAATACTTTAATATTTAAAAGCACATTAGAAGATTTGTATGCAATAAACATTGGTTCTCAATTAGATCCATTTTGGATGGGATACCAAACAATAAATAGAAAAAGTGAATTTTTTAGTATCGGTACTATGTTACCTGATCATTATCTTCAAGAAAATGTAGGTGAATTTATACCTCTAAGAAATAATCAGGTTCCAAAAGATGTAGATTATTATCTTAATTCTTTTCCTAAATTAGATAGACAAACAGGAGCAATGTATATTGAATTTGGTAATGACATGGTTCTTCTCTTCTATAACGATTTATATGTAAATGAACCATCAATGGAACTTAAAGGAAATATTATTGCAGTTGTTTTAGATAGTGATATTGGAAGTTTTAATTGTTTTCCCCACTGTATAAATTCACCAGTAGAAGAAATATTAACAGATAATATTGTTGGGTCAAATGTCATTGAACATCTCATGTCAGAACAAGATGTAATTAAAAAATGTAATGCTTTGGGCCTCTCACAAATCCCCAAAACATTAGAAGAAAAACTAGGTTTTAAAACCAGATACTGTAACATAACTACTTAATAACTTTTAATTTAGCAGGATTAAATTTCTCAACTTTTTCTAAAGAAGAGTCTAAGAGATATGTTCTTAATTCTTCATAGGAAGTAAACTGTTTTAATTTTTTATATCTAGAAGAAACTTCCTCAAAAATCTCTTCAACTTCTTCATTATACAAATCTTTTTTAGAAAAGTAAAGTACATGATCTACTTTTTCTGAAGATGTTTTTTTAAGAAGTGCTAGTTGTTGTTCAATTGAATATCCACAACTCTCAGTTAAATCTAAAACAAAAACAATTTTTGAACAATATTCTCTTAAAATTAATTCAGCTCTCTCCTCAATTTTATTATTTTTTTCACGTCCTAAAAGTCCAGGAGTATCAATAATTTGAACTTGTTTGTTATCTTTATAATGCAGATATGAAAACATTAAACCTTTTGTTGTAAAAGGATAATTTTGAATTTCTACATTTGATCCAGTCATTGCTTTCATCAGTGTTGATTTACCAACATTTGGAAAACCACCAATACCTACAGTATACATCTCTTCAAATTTAGGAAGTTTAGCCATGAATTTTCTAGCATCTTCTAAAACATCAAAATGTAGTTTTTCTTTTCTGTAAAGCGAATTAACTTTACCTAAATATTTTTTCATAGAAAAACCAATAACATCATGAGTTTTTGCTTTCTTAATTTTTACTTCAAAATTTTGTGTCAATTCATCACAATAATTTCCAATCCATTTAATTCTAGAGATTGCTTCTTCAATTTTCTTAACTGAAGTTCCTGAAGTATTAATTAACTTAATATACACCTCATCAACTTTTATGAAATTAGGAAATGTTTGAATTAATTTTCTAGTATTTTGATTAACTTTTGTATTTAAGAATCTAATTTTTTCAAGTTCTAAATCTTTTCTTTTATTTAATCTAATCTCATCTTGCTCTTTTCTTTTAGTTGACAAATTATTTGCCCACCTTCTATCAATTTCAGTTCTAGCTTTTTGAGCAAACTCCCCCATTTCATCCATAATTCTATCGATATAATAAGAAGACTTCTCAATTCTTGGTATTTTAAACATAATAATAGTTAATTAAATTGTATTTATAAAGAAAAGTATTTAGCAGAGATATTCTAAAGAAATAGATATCAATGTTCTTTGTTTTTTGCCAAAAAGATATAATCATTATTGTCTATCTCATGTAACTGCTTAAAGTTTAAGCAAATCTTTTTAAACAAGATTTATACAATTTCATTATGGCAGATTTTAGTGAAAC
>JAYYJK010000091.1:0-3707 GCA_036146255.1 Nanobdellota archaeon | reverse complement strand
ATGTGTTATTTCCACCTTTTATTAGATCTCTAGGTGATGTACACCAATCAAAAGGAGGAACATTAACTACAACAGTTGAGACACTACTTCCACACAATTTTGGAATTTTAAATTCAATGCTTGAGAGAGTATATAAGAGACTTAAAATTACAGGAGATAAATTTACTTCATGGATGTATTTTACAAAAGAGAGTGGTTCTGCTTTAATTGCTGAGTTTATGGATATTTTTGTCTCAGTAGTTTATAGGGGAGGTTCATCACAGACTGCAGGAGAAATTGTATCTGAGAATTTCTCAAGAATTAATGGGCTTCGTGATCAGAAAAAAGAATTCTCTTCAACATTAGTTGGTAATGTTTATGGTACATTTTTTGGACTTGCTTTAACAATTTATATTTCACTATTAATTTCAGTTCTTTTGTTTAAGATTTTTTCATCTTTAACAGATGGACTTGATGGTGTTGCTCTTGATTTAATTGGGGATATTTTTCCAACAGGTTTAGAAGATAATTTCTTAGAATCAACATATTATGTAGCAGCAATTTTGACAATTCATGCACTAATTTCAGCTTATTTTATAAAAGATGTTGATGGTGGAAACAAATTTTCAATGTTTACAAATGTAGTTGTTATGCTTTGGATTGGAGCATTACTTGAAATTGGAATCACTCTTATGTTCCAAGGAATGTTTTCAAGTTATTTCAGCTGAAGCTGAAATAATGAAGAGAACGTCCAAAAATAGTTTGCTATTTTTGAGTATGTTTAGTTCTTATATAAGACATATTTATATTCTAATAAATTAACTATTGTCTATGATAATTAGATTTTATAAACCTTCAGATCAAAATGAAGTTTGCAAATTACACGAAGATACAGTTAGAAATATTAATGATAAAGATTATTCTAAAGAACAAATTGAAACTTGGCCAGGAATTTTGGATAATTATTCAAAATTAGGAGATTCTTTAATGAATAGTAATTCCTATGTTGCAGTTATTGCTGATAAAATAGTAGGATTTGGAGATATTTCTAATGATGGCCATATTTCTAGGCTTTACACCCATAAAGATTTTCAAGGACTTGGTATTGGTTCAAAAATTTTATCTAAACTAGAAGAAAAAGCTAAATCTTTAGGTTTAAAAGAAATTAACTTAGAATCGACAATTTCTGCCAAAAGTTTTTATCAGAAAAAAGGATTTAAAGTTCTAAAAAAAGTTACTTGTGAAATTAAAGGAGTTAAACACGAAGATTGGAAAATGAGAAAAATATTAAAATAATCCTAAAAATTAATAATTCATTTCTCGACTTACCATTTAAAATTTAATCATTCTTCCCTTTATAGTTGAGATGAATTTTTTTATGATATAAATCTAGTTTTAATGTAGAGACATGTTAGAGTATACTACATTACAAGATATTGAACCAAAAAATAAAATAGTGGGAGTAAGAATTGATATTAATTCTCCGGTTGTAAAAAATAAGGTTTTAATGAATGAAAGAATTAGACAATCCTGTATTACTATTAAGGAATTGATTTCAAAAGGAGCTAAAGTTGTTCTTCTTGCACATCAAGGAAGAAAAGGAAAAGATGATTTTGTATCACTAAAACAACACGTAAAATTTTTATCTGATGAATTAAAAGAAAAAGTATTATTTATACCAGAAGTTTATTCTGATGAAGTAAAACAAGTTATCACAGATATGAATTCAGGGGATATTTTACTTTTAGAAAATGTGAGATTTGAGGATGCCGAAAAAGATATTACTAAAAAAAATAATGTTTTTAAAAAATTAGAGAAGCTCTTTGATTATTATGTCTTTGATGCCTTTTCAGTCTCACACAGAGCACAATCAACTGTTGTAAAATTTGATTCTATCCCTATGGTTGCAGGTAGATTAATGGAGAAGGAACTTCAAGGTTTATCTACAATAGAAGAAAAAAATCAAGAGAGAATGTTTTTATTTGGTGGGGCAAAACCAGATGATCTTTTAGTTCTTATGAAATCAGCTCTTAAAAAAAAATCAGTAAGTGAGATATTACTTACAGGAGTTATAGGAGAAGTTGCACTCCATAGTAGAGGGTATTATTTAGGTAAAAAATTAGACTTTTTAAAAGAACAGAAATATCTTGACTGTTTGTCAGAATTAAAAAAATTACTCTCAACGTATTCATCTAAAATTTTACTTCCAAGAGATGTTGCCTTACTTAATTCAAAAAATGAGAGAGTAGAAATTTCAATTGAAGATTTAGATCAGCATAAAAAACTCCTAGATACTTATATGATTGAAGATGTTGGTTCTAAAACAGTTGAGTATTATTCACTTATGCTTGAACATGCTGATTCTATTTATATCAAAGGACCTGCAGGTAATTTTGAGAAAAAAGGAATGGAAGTAGCTTCCAAAGAATTAATGAAAGCAGCTGTTAAATCAAAAGCATTTTCATTTATGGGGGGAGGACACACTGTCACTGCAGCAGAAAAGTTTAAACTTTTAAAGAAATTTTCTTATGTCTCTTTGGCAGGAGGGGCACTTGTGAGTTTTCTCTCAGGAGAGAAATTACCAGGTATTGTAGCTCTTGAGAAATCACATAGTTCTTTTGAGAAAGAATGTTTTGATATGGTTGTTGTTGGTTCAAATACTATTGACTATAGCGTAAAATCAGACAAGGAATATGCTGATATTAAACTAGGAGATAAGGTTAAAATTAAAGATGATTTCAAACAAACAATAGGTGGCGGTGGTATTAATGTATCAATTGGAATGTCAAGACTCGGTGGACATGTAGGATATTTAGGTAAAATTTCTTATGAATCACAACAATTTGTAAAAGATAATTTATCTAAAAATAAAGTATCAATTATTGATTCTAAATTGTCTAAGAGACCTGCTGCAAAAGGAATTTTGCTAGATACTGCAGATAATGATAGAATTATTTTCTCTTATAGAGGTCAAAATTCATATCTAGAAGAAACAGATTTTAATTTTTCTGATTTAAAGTCAAATAATTTTTACTTTACATCTCTTACTGGTACGAGTTTTAAAACTCTTTTGTCTCTTGGAAGAAAAATAAAGAAAAATAAACATTCTTCAATTTGTTATAATCCATCACTTTATTTAATTCAAAATAATCAAAAGGAAGTTCAGAAATTAGTTAAACTAGTTGATGTTTTAGTTTTAAATTTAGAAGAAGCTCAGGAATTAACTCAAGGAGTAGGTGTAGATGAGTGTTTAGATAATCTCTTATCTCTTGGAGTTTCAGTTGCAGTTATTACATGTGGTGGAAATGGTGCTTACTGTAAAACTAAAAGTGGAGAACAGTATTATCAAAAAGCTTTATCTTCTAAAATTGTAGATACTACTGGGGCAGGAGATTGTTTTGCAGGAACATTTTTTTATTATTTAACTAAAAAATATTCAATTAAAAAGTCGCTTTATTATGGAGCAAAAAATTCAGCATCAGTTGTCTCTAAAATAGGTGCAGTAGATGGTTTGCTTTATGGGGATGATTTGAAATAAATTTATTTTTAATTGTTTTTATATTCACACCAATGTTTATAAATTTCAAAGTATAGGGATTTTTATGGAAAGAGGTAATACAACAGATTTCATTTTAAAGCAATTTAGAAAGAAAACTAAAAGAATTATTAAGAAAGATCTTTATACTGAATTTTTTTATCTCAATAGATCTAGAAGGGTTATTGAGTTT
>JAYYJK010000090.1:0-3007 GCA_036146255.1 Nanobdellota archaeon | reverse complement strand
CTCTTGGATTATTAGTAGGAGCAGGAGCATTAGCTTTACTTAGAAGAAAAGAAAAACCTCAAGTTGATTCAAAATATAATCAATTCTAATTCTTTTTTAATCAAAACAATTATAAACTTAAATCTCTAAGTTTTTCTATGACTAATTTTAAGTATGAAGAAAATATTTTAAAGTTCTGGAAAGATAACTCAATCCAAGAAAAAGTAAACAATTCTCTTAAAGATAAACCATTATTTAACACAATTGATGGTCCACCATTTCCAACAGGAGAACCACATGTAGGGCATGTTAGGAACTGGACAATTAAAGATACAGTAATGAGATTTAAAAGACTCCAAGGATACAATGTTTATGCTCGAGATGGATATGATGTACATGGTCTTCCTGTAGAAAATAAAGTTCAAGCAAAACTTAATTTAAAAACAGTAGATCAATTAAAAGAATTCGGTGAAGAAAATTTTGTAAAAGAGTGTAAAAAATACATTCAAGATGTAATCCATACAATGGGTGAGAGAAGAGAGAGGTATGGTCTTTCAATGAGTAGAGATTATTATCACACATCACACCCAGAATATCTATCTTTAGCTTGGAAATTTTTTCAAAAAGCACATGAAAAAGGATTATTATACAAAGATTACAAAACAGTTGCATGGTGCCCTCATGATGAAACTACATTATCTGATTATGAAATTAAAGATGAATATACAACACTCACAGACCCATCAATTTATGTTAAATTTGAACTTCAAAAACCAACAACAGGTTACAGAGAATCCTTTGTAATTTGGACAACAACTCCTTGGACTCTTCAGTCAAATCTAGCAATTGCTATGAATCCAAGATTTGATTACGCAAAAGTACTTGTTGAACTTAACGGAGAAAAAGAAGTATTAGTTTTAGGAGCATCTATTGCGCAGCAAGTAGTTGAAAAACTCTCAAAACAAACTAACATCAAGTTCATAGAAATTCTAGAAACAAAAAAAGGTATAGAATTTGAAGGTGAAAAATATAATCATTTCTATCTAGAAGAAACTCCAACACAAAAAGAACTCGTAGATAAAGGAGAACACAAACATATCCATTCTATTATTATGGCCGATTATGTAACTTTAGATGAAGGAGAAGATGTTCTAACAAAACTAGAGAAAAAAGGAAACTATAAACACTCAAACTCATCCCAAGATGCACACCAAGAATCTGCGAGTGAAATTTCTAACGAAGTTTCTGATGGTACAGGTTTAGTACATATTGCACCAGGTCATGGTCAAGAAGACTATGATGCTGCACAAAAATACAATATACCAACATTTTGTCCAGTAGGAAAAGATGGAAAATTCACTGAAGGTAAATTTAAAGGAATTTACTTTAAAGATGTAAATCCTCTTGCAATTGAATATCTAAAAGAAAAAGGAAATCTTCTCTTTAATGAAGATAAATCTCACAGATACCCATGTTGTTGGAGATGTAAAACACCAATAGTATACAGAGCAGCAGAACAATGGTTTATTAAAAGATCAGATATTTTGCAAGACATTATTAAAGAAAACTCAAATGTGCAATGGTTTCCAGAATTTGCAAAATCTATGTTTAACAATTTAACTCAAAATGCAGGAGATTGGGCAATTTCTCGTCAAAGATACTGGGGAATTCCACTTCCAATTTTTGAAGATGAAGAGGGTAACTACAAAGTATTTGGATCAAAAGAAGAATTAGAAGAAGAAATAGGAAGAAAATTAGATGATATTCACAGAGATGATTTAAAAGATCTCTCTATTACTCTTGACTCAGGACTCAAAGCAACACCAGTTCCATTTATTGCAGACGTTTGGTTTGACTCAGGTTGTGCATCATTTGCATCACACTACGGTGAAGGACTTAATTTTGATCAAATTATTGAAAAATACTATCCAATAAAATGGATTACTGAAGGACAAGATCAAATTAGGGGGTGGTTTTCATCTCTATTTAATGTAGGTTATATTACAACAGGAAAAGCACCATATAACCAAGTACTCTATCAACAATTCATTATGGCAAAAGATGGAACAAAAATGTCTAAGTCATTAGGAAATGGAATTGATGGGAACGAAGCAATTGATAGGTTTGGAGCAGATGCTACAAGGTATTATCTTTTAACAAAAAGAGCACCAGAAGATCAGATTAACTTTAATGAAGAAGAATTATCTCAAGTATTTGCATTCTTTAACACATTAGAAAATATTTTCAAATTTGTAAAGCCAACAATACAATATCAAACTACGTCAAATGAACCACATCCAACAACATCTTCAGATAAATGGATTATGCATTCATTTAACAAAACTTTAGATAATTACACAAAACACATTGAATCATACAAACTTCACCTAGCATTTAAAGAATTAGAGAAATTCATTATTGAAGATTTCTCAAAAACATATCTAAAATTAGTTAAATCAAGAGTAGATGAAGAAGATAAGCAAGTACTTCAAATTTTAGCATATATAACTAAACAAATTTTAGTGATGCTCAGTGCAGCAGTACCATTTAAAACAGAAGAATTATACCAACAATTAGATCAAAGAGAAGAATCAATTTTCTTAGAGTCTCTTCCAACAGTAAATAAAGAACTAATTAAACAAGTAGAACAAGAACATATTCATACAAACTTTGAGGTAGCTCAAGAGATTGTGCAAGCAATTTTAAATGCTAGGGAAAAAGCAAAAATTGGGGTGAGATGGGCATTAGGAGAAGTAAATATTGTATCTCCAAACTCTGCACTCTCTGCAGAATTAAAAGTATTTGAACCTTTAATTCAGGAATTAACAAATATTGAAAACTTTGCATATGATACAGAAGACATTGACATGGATTATACTATAAAGCCAAATTTCCCAGAACTAAAGAAATCATTTGGAAACCCAAGCGAGGCAATTGCAGCTATTAATAAAAATAAGAATGAAATTTTAGAAGCAGTAAAAGAAGGAAAAACAGAAGTAGTACTCAATAATGTGACTTTAAACCTTGA
>JAYYJK010000089.1:0-3698 GCA_036146255.1 Nanobdellota archaeon | reverse complement strand
AAAATTTAGATTACTTGAATAATAATATCAAAGTTTTGGAGGAATATAATAATATTGAATAAAAATGGCAAACAAAAAATATTCTAAAAAAGATTTTGAAAATGTTATTAATAGAGAGGGGATTTATTCAGTAAGTCCAACTTTTAAACCAAATAGTAATTTTGTAGATACAAATGAATTAAAATTATTTTATCATAAATTGATTGAGAAAAAAACATTGAAAGATGATGTAGAATTAATGGATGATATAATTAAAGAAAGAAGAACAATTATGCAACATAGAATTTCATGTAAAGTAGATTTAATTGCAAAGGGAAGAACAGTTGCAAGTGTAAAAGTATATTCAGTATTAATTGAACATGGAATGGATATAGTTAATTTTTGGAATGGAATAACAATTGACCCATCAAGTTTCAAAACATATGTGGCTTCATTTGAAACTACAATGAGAAATTTGGGTGCAAAAGGAGTTTCAGGATTACAAAGTCCTACAAAAAAAGAGACAATTAATTACGTAACAACAGTATTTGAGTTTGCGTAATTTGAGGTAAATTAAAGTGGAAAAAAAGGGAGTTATAGGTATTAATAATATATATTCAGATATTAAAAAACTTTTGTATTTGGAGGATACAAAGTTAATTGATTTGATATTAGCAGTGAATATATCAAGGTTACAAAGAGGAACAAAATTATGGTTAGTAATTGTAGGAAAGTCAAGTGATGGGAAAACAGCACTTTTAGATTTATTTGATGATGATGGATTTACAACTAAAACAGTAAAGAGAATAACGCCAAATACTTTAATTAATGCAAACAAAAATAAAAGTAAAACGCCAGACTTAGCACCATTACTTGATAATAAGGTGGTACTAATTCCAGAGATGGCACAAATATTACAATTACATCCAGAAGCAAAAGCACAAGTTCTTGCACAATTAACAGATTTATATGATGGTGATTTAGCAATGCAATCAGGAACAGGATTAGATATTAGATATAAAGATTTAAATGTTTCATTAATTGCATGTTCAACTCCAATGATTGACCAACATACAACATTTAGAAATGCAATTGGGACAAGAGAAATGATGTATAGAACTGATGATAAAGATGATGATAAATTAATGGATAAAGTTTATGAAAATTCGTTTAAAGATTTAAGACAAGTTAAAGAGGAAATTAAATTAAGAATTAGATTATTTCTTAAAACTAGGAAATTTGAAAATGAAGAAATAAATCCATTGATTGTTAAAAGAATAAAATCATTAGCAGAAATTATAACTTATCTTAGGGCAACGGCATTAAGTGAACAAGGTACAGGAGAATTAATTAGTACGCCATCAAGGGAAGCACCAACAAGAGTATTACATCAATTATTAACTTTGTATAAATCATTGAAATCAATAGATGATGATTATTGTGATAATAAAGCAATGGAGATTGTTAAAAAAGTGGTACTATCAAGTTCAAATCAAATGAGGATTAAAGTGTTAACTTTACTTATGATATATAATTGTAATTGTGATAATAAAAAAGGATTAACTTCAAGGAAAGTTGCAAAAGAATTAGGTGTTTCAAATAAAGTAGTTCTCAAAGAATTAGAAGTTTTATATTTATTAGGACTTCTTAAAAAAAATGAATTAGTGGTAAGTGTTGAGAAAGAATTAAGTCATTATTATTATATGATTGAGGAAACAAATAAAGTGGTAAATATGCTCTCTGATGAGCTAAAAATACCTATCAATTTAGAGGTTGAAACTTGGAATTTAAATTCTCAAAAAATAGTAGTAGAAGGCGTTAAAGTACAAAATACAAAGGTTTAAGTATACGTACAATGTAAGTATAATAGGTAAAAAGGAGATAAAAAATGTTAGTTTCTGTTGATTGTGAAACGTATCATTTATACAATGGTACAAAGGAAAGTGAGGAGTTTATTTTGAATAATTCTTTAGAAGATAGTAAGGAATATTTTATGAAAAATAAGAAAGCAGGATTCTATTATCCTATATTAAATGGAAGAGGATTTACAATAGGTGCAGTATTAAAAGATAATTGTAAAAAGCCAGTTTTTTTTACAAAACCTGATGATATGTTTAATTATTTATTGGATTTAATTGAATCGGAAGCAAAAAGAGGACATCAAGTATTTATTTATGCACATAATCATTTCTATGACTTGTGTTCATATGCACAAAACCATTTACATAAAGTAGATTTAGTAGATATTAAAGTTCAAAAACCAATTTATGGATATTTGGGAGAAAAGGAAGATGAAAATGGAGAAGAATTACCAAGAGGATATTTACTTGATACAATGTCTTTCTATAAAACTAAATTAGAAAATATTGGAGAAATGTTAGGTTATGAAAAATTAGATATGCCAAAAAGAGTTCAGAAAGTAGATGACTTGAAACAATATCTTACAAGAGATGTAGAAATTGTAATGAAAGCAATTCAAAATATTAGAGATACAATGGGAAAAATTTCACATAAACCAAAAAAGATATTAACGGCAGGAAATCTTGCAATGGGATATTTTAAAAGATGGTGTAATAAAAAAGAATATGGTAAATATAAGTATTCAGGGTATCTATATAATAGAGGAACTATATGGCAATCAAAGTATCCTGACTTTGTAAGAAAAGCATATAGAGGGGCAAGATGTGAGAGATTTAATAAAGGAACATTTGAGAATGTGACTATGCTTGATATTAATTCATTATATCCATATATCTTAGCAGAAAAATTTGTAATGCCTGATTTAAAGACAGAGAAAAAAATAATTGACCCAGAATTTTTAATGACACATGATGAAATATTAAAGTATATTGGTGTATGTCATGCAACAGTAAAGTTCCCAACAAAAAAATTAATGTATTTACCAACAAAAGGAAGAAATGGATTTGGAATATATTTCCCACCATCAACAACAGTAAAAGGTTATTGGACTACATTTGAATTAAAGAGAGCATTAGAAGAAGGATATGTAATTGAAAAAATACATGAATGTGTAATTTATGAAAAAAATTTACCTTTCAATCCATTTAATGAGTTTATGCATGAGATGTATGATTTAAGATTGAATTCAGAAGATACAATGAAACCTACAATTAAATTGTTAATGAATGCATTAGGGGGAAAGTTTGCACAAGTTACTAAATTAAAAGATTGGAAAAGATGTCATAGGGCAGATGTACCAAAATATGAAGAAGAAGGATATTATGTAGTTAATGATCATAATGAAGAATATATATTGGCAAAAGATGTAGGTGAAGTAATACCAAAGTTTTCACATCCAATTATTACAACATATATGACAGCACTTGCAAAAGATTATTTATACTCATTTTTGAAACAAATTCAGTTTGATGACTTGTTGTATTGCGATACGGACAGTGTGGCTTTTAAGGGAAATTATGTAGATAAATTTGAAATTGGAAATCAATTAGGAGAATGGAAAGTTGAATATAAAAATGCAAAAGCGAGTTTTGTAAAAGAGAAGATTTATTCAATTGAAGATAATGAAAATAAAAAAGTAGTATTTGCTGGAAATAGTAATAGAGATATTTCAGAAGAACAATTATGGGGAAAAACTGAAATTAATAATAGAAAAATGTATTCATTAAACATGGCAATGAAAACAGGGAAGTTTGAAAAAATTGGAACGTTTTTTGAAGAACATAGAAAAGTTAATGCGG
>JAYYJK010000088.1:0-8581 GCA_036146255.1 Nanobdellota archaeon | reverse complement strand
AGTAGAAGAAAATATTGTTACAATTCAGCTTGACTCAAAACAGTTAAGAAAATTAGAAGTTGAAGAAGAATCTATTATTCCTCTATTAGATAGAAGAATTAGAAAAACATCTTCAGTTGAAAATGGTGTTTTAACGATTACTGGAGAAAAAGTACCTTCTCTTAAAGCTTTAATGAATATTAAAGAAATGGCTTTATCTTCAGTTGTTTTTGGAATTAAAGGAGTTAAAGAAGTAACTATTTTAAAAGAAGATGGAGAATATATGATTTTAACAAATGGTATTTCTATGAAACATGTTTTAGCAATTCCTGAAGTTGATTCATATAGGGTTTCATGTAATGATATCGATGAAACATATTCTGTTTTAGGAGTTGAAGCAGCAAGAGCAGTTATTATGAGAGAAATTATGGAAGTAGTTAAGTCTCAAGGTTTATCAATTAATGAGAGACACGTTTTATTAATTGCTGATGTAATGACTTATACTGGAGAACCTAGGGGAATGACAAGGTTTGGTATTGTTGCTGACAAATTAAATGTTTTAACAAGAGCTTCCTTTGAGACTCCACTTAAACACATTGCAAGAGGAGCATTAATGGGAGAAGAGAACAGATTATCATCAATTACTGAAAATGTAATGACAAACCAGATGGTAAATGTTGGAACAGGAATGCCACGTGTGAGTGTAAAATCTAAGAAATAGATTTTAAACTTACGAATAGGCGTCAAGAACAAATCTTTGATTTGTGTCTAGAATGCCAAGAGTTTCAAATATTTTTTTTATCTTCCAACAAATTTTTAATTATTATTCTAACTGTAAACCTTGTATAATTACTTTGTTGAGTTACAATTATTTATATTTTTAATATTTCTATTCTAATTATGTATCCATTGAAATTTAGGGGGAAAATATCAACTACGTTTGAAGAAAAGCAGTGGAATTTAGCATTAAAAGATATTGTAAGGGTAGGTATTCCTCCTGAATTTGGGGGAGATTCGGGAGTAATCTCTCCAGAAGAGTTATTTTTAGGTTCAATTATTAATTGCTATGTTGGTACATTTAAAGTAGTTTGTAAAAACTCAAATCTTTTTTTTGAGACATTATTTATTGATGGAACCCTTATTATGGATAAGAATGAGAAAGGAAAGCCTTGGATGAAACAAGTAATTTTAGATGTTTATGTTAGTGATTTTTCAGATAAAGACAGATTAGAGAGTATTTCTAAGGTTACTCAACATAATTGTTTTGTACATAATTCTGTTAAGAGTGATATTATAGTTAATTTGCATCATCTATGATGATTTTAGAAAAAATTAGTTGAAGATTTATTCTTCTTCTTTAAATTGCATTAAAGCTTTTGCTGATTTATTGTATAATTGTTTTGCTTTTACTTTGTGAATTGCAAATTCTCCAACTAATGTTTGAAGATCTAATTCTTTACCTTCTTCTTTTTTCTTTTCGATTCTTTTTTCAATGGAATTAATTAAATCTAACATTCCTTTGAATCTTCCATTATCTAATACTAATGCTTCTTTTTTTGTTAATTTTAACTTAAATGTTTCTTCAGTCATAGTAATAAAAAAACATTTTAGTATTTAAATGTTAGGTTCACTACCCTTATATTTATAAATGCTTTAGTGTTATTTTTACTAAGAAGAAAGAGATGAGAAGGTGGAAACACTGGAGTAAGCTCTTTTTTATAATCTGTAAAAAGATTTACTTGATTCTTTCTTCTAAAAATAAATAATATATAGGTCTTTGAGATCTATATTCTACTTATAAAAAATGTCAGAATTAAACACTGAAATGTATGCTGAAGAAACTCCGGCAAATGAAATGAAAGGTTTTACTAAATCATTTGTTAAAAGAGGAAAGCAAAAAAAAGTAGAAGATAAAGATGTAACTGAACTTCTTGCATATGCAAGAGAGAACAAATTACTTCTAGGTGCTAAAATTACAGAAAAATCCTTCAAAAAAGGAGCTGTAGAAAAAGTATATGTATCTTCTAACTGTGATGAGCTAATGCTCAGAAAATTAGAGCACTATGCTGCAATTCTTAAAGTAGATGTAGTAAAAGTTGAATTAAATAGTGATGAACTAGGACAAAAATTAGCAAAACCATTTATGGTGTCCTGTGTTTGTGTGAGGTCTAACTAAAAATGTCAAGAAAAACTAACGGATTATTTGCTGCAAAAAAGTTAATCCAAAAAAGAAAAGATTTTAAAAAGAAAAAAGTAGATTTACTAGCTAAAGCTAAATATGATCCACTTGAAAATGCAGATCAAGCTAAAGGAATTGTACTTGAGAAAACAACTAGGGAAGCTAAACAGCCAAACTCAGCATTGAGAAAATGTGTAGTTGTTCAATTATCAAAAAACGGTAAGTCAATTACTGCATTCCTACCAGGAAACAATGCTTCAAAAATGGTTAATGAACACGATGAAGTAATGGTTGAAGGAATTGGAGGAATTAAAGGAAAGTCCAAAGGAGATATTCCGGGTGTACGTTGGAAAGTTATTCAAGTTAATGGTCAATCATTAAAAGCGCTAACTAAAGGTAAACTTGAGAGGGCAAGGAAATAAACTTAAAAAATGGCAAAAGAAACAAAAATGGATATTAAATTATTTAACAGGTGGTCTTTTGATGGAGTTGTTGTATCTGATCAAGGTCTTCAAGGTTACTTAAACATTGAACCAATTGTAGTTCCTAGAACTAATGGATACCACCACAATACACCGTTTTATAAAACTAAAATCAACATTGTTGAGAGATTAATGAACAGATTCCAAGTTGCAGGTCACAAAGGTAAGAAACATAAAATTTCTTCAGGACACAATACAGGAAAAGCTAAATCACAAGCAAATATGATGATTGAAGTATTAGAAGCTTTAGAGAAAAAAACTAAAGAAAATCCAATTCAAGTATTAGTTACTGCAATTGAAAATGCTGCTCCAAGAGAAGAAGTAATTACAATTGAGAGATCAGGAGCTAGATATGCACAAGCTGTTGATATTGGACCTCAAAGAAGAATTGATCTAGTACTTAGATACATTTGTCAAGGAGCTGCTCACAAAGCATTCGATGCTCAAGTTTCATTTGTTGACTGTATTGTTGCAGAAATTATGGCTGCTTACAACATGGAAAACGCTGGAATGGCAATGACTAGAAGATCAGAGATTGAGAAAATGGCTGCTGCTGCTAAGTAGAGCTGTTAAACAATTAATACGTAATTATTTAAATTACAAACCCTTTAAGATACTAAAATGGTAGAAAAACTTACAACTGGAACAACATGTATTGGAATTAAATTTAAAGATGGTGTAATTATTGCAGCAGATAGAAGAATGACTGCAGGTTATATTGCTACTGATAGAACTTCAAAAGTATATGAGTTGTCAAAAAATGTAGTTGGTACAACTGCAGGGCATGCAGCAGATAATCAAAAAGTCATGAGAGCTATGAGAGGTGAAATTAAATTACACGAACTTAAAGTTGAAAGGTCCGTAAAAGTTTCAGAAGTAGCAATGATTTTGAATTCAATTCAGTATAGCTTAGTTAGGTCTCAAGGTTCAATTGTGAGTGTTATTTTGGGAGGATATGATCCTCAAGATGGTATCTCGCTTATTAATTTAAGTCCGGATGGAACTATTGTGCCTAATGATGGATATGTTGCAGATGGTTCAGGATCTATTTATGTTAAAAGTATTTTAGATATGGAATTCAAAGAAAACTTATCTGAGAAAGAAGCTTTAGCATTAGTTGAGAAGGGTTTCCAAGCATCATTTAAAAATGATACTGCATCAGGTGGAGGATTTATCGCAAAGGTAATCACTAAAGATGGTATTAAAGATGTTGCTAGTAAGATTGTTAAAACTCAATTAGTTAATGAATAAATAAAAAACAGAAAATGAAAGCTGTAAAAGAATTTGATAATAAACTGCTTAAAAGAAAAGAAGTTGAATTTGAAGTAGATTCAAAAGGAACTACTTTATCAAGACTTGATATTAAAAAAGAAGCAGTAAAAGCACTTAAAGCAGACGAGAACTTAGTTGTTGTAGACTCAGTATCATCTCGTTTTGGTTCAACACAAACTCAAGCTAGAGTTTATGTGTATGAAGATGAGGCAACTCTAAATAGACTTACTCCTAAGCATGTAGCTAAAAGAAATGAAGCTCCTGCAACAGAAGAAGCATCAGAATAAAAATGACAAGATATAAACATCCAGCTAAAAAGAAAAGATTAATTAAAGCAGGAAGACAAACTTCTTGGGCACCAGTATTTGCTGTTCTTAAAAAGTTCGGTGCTGGTAAAAAAGTACATCCTTCAGTGATGTCAAGAAAAAGATCTTGGAGAAGAAACTCTCTAAAATTATAGATTTGATTTTACAATCAAATCTGTATAAATTTTAAATTTATACTCACTTTTTTTAAATTATTGATATTTATTCTAAAATATGGCTTATTTCGGCCTTTTAAATATTTTTGAGATATTTTTATAAATGACATGTCACTACTCTAATTATGGAAAAAAAACAAAAATTAATACTAGATCCTCATTATCATGATTTGGTGTTAAAAGTTAGATCTTTGGATGACATATTGCCACTATTGGTGAAAAGGGATCGAAAACAAGTATCTCATTTGTATCGTGCAATTAAAGAAGTTGCACCTGCATCTCAATTTTATTTAGGGGGTTCTGTTTTAAAAAATTCATTTTTAGATAGCTCAAGTACAGACTATGGGGATATTGATCTAGTAGTTGAAAATAGATCTCCTGACGAGTTGTCTTCACTTAATTCGGGTTTTTATTTTTTTGATACTAAAAATGAGCTTTGTAATATAACAAGAAACTTAAATCAAAAAGGTGCTTATTTCGATGTTAATCCTCATCCACATCATTTGCAAAGATATGAACTTATTAATAAAAGAAGTATACATACTTCCAAAATAGATTTACAATTAAGGTTTGATATTTTTGATTTTCCAATACCAAGACCAAATTATAAAGATACGGGATATCTTTAATCTTTTTAGTTCTAACTTATATTTATATACTATTTTTATTCTATCTATTATATGAATCCAAAAAAGATAGTAATTTATGGAGCAGCAGGAACTGGAACTTCTTCTACTGGAAAACTTCTAGCAAAAAAACTAGGATATGAATTTAAATCAACAGGAAATATTATGAGGGATAAAGCAGAAAAATTAGGACTTTCAGTATATCAATTTGGGGAGCTTTGTAAGAAAGAGCCAAAATATGATCAAAAATTGGACACTGTAGTTGAAACATATGGAAAAAACCATCAAAATTTTATTTTTGAATCAAGACTTGCCTGGCATTTTATTCCAGATAGTTTGAAAATTTATTTTTATGCGGATGAAGATTTAATCTATACTAGAATTGCAAAAAGGGACGGTATTTCAAAAGACGAAGCAGAACAATTAACTATCTCCAGAAATGCTAATGACCAAAAAAGATACAAAGAACTATATCCACAAATTACCTATCCTCCAAAAAAAGAAGATTTTGATTTAATAATTGATACAACAGGGGATAGTGTTGAAGATAGTGTTATTAAAATTATGAACTTTTTAGAAAAAAATAATTTATTGGAATAATGTTCCAATGATGTTTTGGCTCAATTCTGGGTATACACTAAATGTTACAAATGTGAAAAATCCAATTAGAAGAAATGGAAGTAAAATAGCTATTAAACTTTGCTCTAAACTAAAACCATAAATTGTATGCATTGTTACAAATAATGTGTATAGGAAGTATAACATAAACATTACTAATAAGAATCCTGCAAAACTGAGGCTAATTGTTGCAAATAATGCAATTGCATAAATAATTATTGTAAATACTATTGCAGTATGAAATCCAACTGATAGTAACGGGTGGATATGTTTTTTAGGATTTACTAACTCTGCAAATATTCCAAAAAATCCATAGACTGCATATACTGCAATATTAAACATAAATGGGTATATCATTAGCATAGCATAAAGAACACTAGGTTCAATAGCTCTTCCTCCTATAGTATATCCTCCTTTTATAATTCCTATGATAAATGCAACTAATACTATAATGTAGTTGAGAAATAATGTACTTAGAAAAATTTCTTCAACACTTTTTTCTTTAGCAATTTTTTTAATTGTCTGTCTATCAAAGCCCAATATTTTTAGTCCTTCGATGATTGATTTACTAATATACATATTTTTTAGGTATTTTCTTTTTATTTAATATTTAGTTATTACTATTTATAAATTACAATGAATATTCTATGATACAATTCTTTTTAGAATCTATTTTTTGTTTTTCTATGTTTTTTAATAGCTGTGTTAATTCTTCTTTTTGTCGTTCTTTTTTTTCTTTGAGTTTGTCTATTTTTGTTATAATGTTATCTAGTTCATTACTTTCTATTTCATTCATTTTTTCAGAGACTTTAATGTATTTATTTGAGAGATTTGTTTCTTCATTAATTAGAATATTATATTTTTCTTCTTTATCTTTTCTTTCTTGATACTTTTTATCGACAATTCTTTTTTGTTTATCTAGACTTTTTTCTATTTGTATTATTTTTTTTTGTAATTCTTCTTCTAGTTTAGTTATTTCTTTGAGTTTTTCTATATTTTCTTGAGTGAGGATTCTTTCCTTCTCAATTAAATCTTCATGTTCTTTTTCTAATATAATCTCTTTTTCTTTTAGTTTATTAATTTTATTTTCGTATTTTAATATTATTGTTTTGGTATTAGAAAAAGAAGTCCAGTATATTAGTCCAAGTGATAGAATAAAGGGTAGGGGTTCAATAGTTTTATATTTCTTTGATTTAAGATTTGTTTTTAATGTAGTTATTTTTGCTTTGAATAGTTTTTCATCTAATGAGAGTTTTTTTATTTTATGTGCAATATGATTTTTTTTATCTTCTATTTTTTTTTTTTCTAACTTAAAATTTCCTTTTTCTTTTATAAGATGGAACATTTCTTCTTGTTTTATTTTTTCTTTTTCTAATTCTTGTAGAATTTTTTCTTCAGATTTTATTTCTTTTTCTAGTATGTCTAGTATTTTTTTTTTAAACTGTAATATTTCATTACGTTTTTTTTCTAATTCTTTTTCTGATATTTTTACTTCAGATTCTATTGTTTTTTTATATGTTTCAAGTTCTCTTTCGTGCTTTTTTGTGTAGTTCTTTATTTTAGTAACACTCTCGAAGATATCTTGGTTTGTAATTGATTCAATCATACTAGTTAGGATTTCTTTTTGTGAGTATATTGGAATGAGTTCATAATTTTCTTCATCTAGGACTTCAAATTTTTTGTTTTTGATATCATTTTCAATTTTTTGTTTTATTTTTTCAAATTCTTTTATTTCTTCATATATTGTTACATTTTTATATTCTGGTTTTTCTATCTGTTCGTTGATTTTTTTTAATTCTTCAAAAGGATTTTTATCATTTAGTTCAATATTGCATTCTTTGAGCAGCTTGTATTGTGTACTTTTAGTTGAAAATACTTGTGATTCATAGATAATTACTTGCTCGTTTTGAACTTTTGTCATATACTATAGGAGTTATTGTTTTTTATTAATCTTTCTTATTTTGTATTTTTATTTTAGATACATAAACTATTTAAAGAGACCTCTTTTGTATATATCATTGATGTTGTATGTTTGAGCTAATTTTTAATTTATTACAGGCTGGAGGTCTCTTCATTCTTTTTTTATTACTTATTTTAGAGGGTAATCCTATTATTGGTTTTTTTATTCCTGGGTCTGTTGTTGTTATTTTCTATGGTTTTTTTATTTCAGCTCAACAAGAAACTTCTGTATCAACTGCGTTACTAGTAATTGCTTTAGGATCTATTATTGGAGATATTATTGGTTTTTATATGGGAAGAAAATTAGGAATTAATGCATTGAAGAGATTTGGTTTAAATAAAGATTCTTTTCTTTACAAATCTTCTTGTGGTTTTTTTACAAAGTACAAATATTTGTCAATTATTTTAGGAAGGCAAATAAATTTTACTAGAGCATTTATTCCTTTTTTTGCAGGTCTCTCTAAAATGAGAGAATTTGTATTTATTTCAATTGCTATTTTTAGTGGTATTTTGTGGTCGTTGTTGACGTTTTTAGTTGGTTATTATTTTGGATATGTGGCGCTTAGAAAGTTTGAATTCTTTTTTGCATTTCTATTATTTTTATTAGTATATTGTACTATTTTGTACTATATCTTTAGGGTTGTTAAGAAAATTTATGATCAAAATGTTGTAACTATTAGAAGATATGCTTTTCTTAACATCTCAGCAATTATTCTTCTAGGATTTTTGTCTTTGTGTTTATTGGCATTGAAAAATACGCCCTTCTCTCTTGCACTTAATGGAGGTTTATCTTTTTTATTATTCCCTTTAGGTTTTATTTCATTTTTTACTAGTAAACTATTTATGTTTATTTTTTTTCAAGTTCTTTTTTTAATTCCCCTTTATCTAAAGAAATTTAAATTATTTCTCATTTTTCTTTGGTCTTCATTTCTATTTATACAATATACTTTATTGAGTATTTTTTTTATTAATTTATTTTTTAAGT
>JAYYJK010000087.1:0-4565 GCA_036146255.1 Nanobdellota archaeon | reverse complement strand
GCTTCTAATTTTTGAAGTTTTTCTTCTGATTTTTCAGCAACTCTTTTTTTAACTCTATCAATTACGTCTTTTGGAGAAATAGCGATATATTTGATTGGTTTACCAAGTTTTACCATAACGAATCCTTTTTTTTCAAGAGATTCTAAAACATCATATGTTCTTGATCTTGGAACTACTGCTAGATCACTTAATTCACCTGCTGTTGCAACTTTACGTGATAATAATGCTGTCCAGATTTTAACTTCGTAGAGATTAAGACTGAAGTATTGTCTTAACATATTTAAAAATTCTTCTTTAACAATCATTTTTTATGTTTATATTATATTAAACTTTTTATTATTTATAAATGTTCGTTTTGATTAGTAACTTGTCAATAATATCAAGTCATTAGCATTGTGCTTCAGCGAACAATTTTAACTTTGTGTTAATAGTAATTTTTGTTAATTCGTGGTATTTAAAGGTTTGTATTATTATTTTAGAGTACTAATATATTTTATCTACTTTTAAGAAATGATTTCGATAGTCATGAGTCCTTCTTTTAGTTCATTTTCATGACTAATGAGTATTTTGTGAGTTATTTTGCTACAGTGTTTTGTTGATAAAATTGAGCAAAATTGTTGTTCTCTTTGAAAATTATTGTCTCCAAATTCAATTTTTTTTCTCAGTGTTGTGTTTTTTAGGTTGTCTTCATTTAAGGTATCTATGATGATTCTTCCTGTTATTTCTTTATTTTCTGGGATACATTGTGAAAAATCTTCTTGAAGAAATGTGCTTTTAGAAATATTTTCAATTGGGTGAAGATTGTAGCAGTTTTTAATTATTGAATCAACAATTATTTGGTGTTGGAGTGATTTTTCATTTAGTGTTATTGAATTAAGGTTAAAAAATACAATTACAAAAAGAATAAATAGGATACTTGTCAAAAGAATCATGTAAACGTATTTGATTACGGAGATTCCTTTTTTGTTGATCATAGTTATTTTTTATGGTTTTTATTTATATATTTTAGCGACTAGTGGAGAGCGACAACGTATTTTTTAGTTAATTGGTATTCTTTTTTAATTGGAAAGTTTTAAAAAGAGAGTGGCATTTAATTTACTATACATTTTGATTATTTAATCATTAAGCTCAAACGAGGATGTAAAATGAAAAGAAGTTCACGTAGATGGAAAAAAAAAGGCCAAATGAGATGGAAATGGCAAAAAAAGATTATGAGAGCTAGAAAAAGAAAATTAAAAAATAATAGATAATTTTTCTAGTTTTTTGCTTAAAATGGATAACGAAAAGCAAAAAAAAGAAATTTTAAAAACTTTAGAATTTCTTCAACAACAAAAACAAACACTTACTTCTTGGTCTATAACTTGGCTACAAGGCAGATTGCTCTCAGAATTAGTTTCTCTATATTCTCCTAAAAAAATTCTAGAACTAGGTACTTCGGTAGGATTTTCTACGCTTTGGATGGCTTATTCTATGTCTGATTTGTGTTCTTTGACAACAATTGAGATAGATCCTAGGCGATATTTTTCATCAAAAGAGATGTTTTTGAAATTATCTTTAGGTGGTAGGATTAATTCTCTAGAAGGTGATTTTTTTAAGATCTCTGGTTCTATGGAGCAACATGGCCCTTATGATTTTGTTTTTATTGATGCTCTTCAACCAAGGTATTTGGAAGTCATAGAATTTCTAAGATCTTCGGGTTTTGTTTCTTCAAATTGTGTTTTTGTGTGTGATAATATTAATTCTCACTCTTATATGGATGTTTTTGTTGAGAAAATTTCATCTCAAGCAACATTTTGTGAACTTTTAGATATTGATTCAGGTTTTTTGGTATTTTCCTTTAATTAATGTTTCACAAATAATGAGAATATTTCATTAGATATAATTTCTTTGTAATTATTGTGAAATCTTGTTATGGAGTAATGTTCTTTTTCTTTAAGATTAATTTCTCTTTTCCCAATTATTATTTTATCTGTTTGTTTATCTCCATTAATTTGTTTACATATCTCTTTGTATCTATAGGGTGCTATTTGTTTTATTTTGTGGGTATTTGCTCTGTAAAATATTTTATCTTCTTTATTGTGTTTTGGTAATTGTGGGATGTTGCTTGATAGGTATCTATTGTATATGTCGCTTTTTATTTCAATGAGGCAAGAGTATTTTTTTGAAATTCCTTTAAGAAGAATGATGTCTTCTATGATTTTTTCATTTTTTTCATTTATTTTAGATATCATGGGTCTTAGCTTGACTTCTCCAAAATAGTCTGTTAATAATATTAAGATTTTATGTGCTTTTTCAGAATTAAATTCTGATGCTATTTTAATAAATGTTAGATTACATTGATAGAGGAAATAAAGTTCTTCTTTTTGCATAGTAATTGTTTTTTTGAGTTTTAATATTTGATTTATTGTTTTGAGTGATTGTGATAATAGTTCTTTTTTGTTATTGTCTTTTTTATATTCTTGAAATTTTTTTTCAAGGTAGGAATACTTTGATAGTAGATAATTCTCAATAGCACTTGTAGCTCTTTTTTCTTTTGGAATATGGTTTTCTTCTAAGGATTTGATAATGATGTGTTTTGAGAGGGAAGTGATGTGTTTGAGAAATTCTTTGGTTTTGTTTTGTGAAATTTTTTGAGCAATTGTGATTTGTTCACATTCTGGTAAATATTGTAGTGCAATTATTGCTTGTGTGTGGGAGATACATTCAAAGTGTTTTTCTTTTGCTTTATTGTTACATATTTCATTTAATTTAATATTAAGGAAATAGTTTTTGAATCTATAGGGAGTTCTAGCATTTTTTTGGATATATATTTCTTGTAGGAATGTTTTATTATTTTTGTAGTGTACTGTTGCTGCATTTTCAAATTCTTTTACTGAAGAGTATGTTTTATATGTTTCTCCTTTAAATAATGGTAGGCAAATAGTTCCATTTTTTGTACCAAATAATAGTTCTTTTTTTTTGCTTAGCTCTAGTATTTTTTCTTCATTAAGATTATGTTCTTTGAGTTTAGAGAAGTTCTTGAGAATCTCGTTTTTCTCTATTTTTAAATAAAGTTGGGTTATGAGTTCTTTTTCAATTATTTTTTCTTGAAATATTTTTTTATTTTTGGATTCTTCTGTAACAACAATTGGCTTTAGTTCATTTCGGTGAGTTACTTCATCATCTCTGTGGATGGTAGTTCCTTCAAAATATTGGCCTAATCTCACGCTAACAACTGGGATTTTTATGTCGTGGGCAATAGAGTTGTGTTTTTGATTGAGTGTTGGAAGAAAAAATTCAAGTTTGTTATGGTGGACTAGGTGTATTTCCATTAATTCAGTATTGAGCTTTTCTCGACTATATTGTCGTATTTCGTCTATTTTTTCTATGGTTTTGTATGGCCAGATATATTTTTTCCCTTGGAGGTATTGGGGTGTTATTTTTTGTATTTCTTCTAGTTGTAATGTGTTTTTTATTTCTTCGTAAATTTCTTTTTCAAAAAAATATGTTTTATTAGTGGTTTTTGATGTTGCTTTGAGTAATTTGGTTTGGTCTCCAATAATTATTGAATAGTGTTCAAATATTGCTTTATGTTCTTCTTTTATTAGGATATATTCGTTGTTTTTTTCAAGGGGTATTTCAACAATATATAGAGTTTCTTTTTTTGATTTATTTGCGAGGAGTTTATGATTTATTTCTTGTTTATTTTCATCTAGGTATTTTAATTGTGTTTTTTCAACGATTCTTTCTTCTTTATTTGCAGTATTTAGTATGGAAAATACTATTTCAAAATTTTCATTATTCATTTTGCTTAATTATTATACTTGTACCTTGTTTTTCAAGTGTTACTCCGTCTTTGATTGTTTTTAGTTTGGAGTTGTAATTAGCATCTTCAATTGAAATTGCATAAGCGTTATTGGATTCTTTTATAATTTCGAATTCTTTTCCAATTTCTATTTCGATTCTACTTTCTTTTGGTAGTATTTGGCTAAGGGTGTGTGTTTCACTAGTTCTGAGTTCGGATTCGTAATAGTTAGCATTAAATGTTAGTATTACTGAGAGAATTATAACAAAAAACAATGTTGGCATTAATAGTTCACCTAGTTCTTTTAATGCAAATTGAGCCATTTTATTTATATTCTTTATTTTTTTATATAATATCTTGCATCAACTTTTTAGTGGGTTCTTTGTGTTATGCTTTTTTTTATCTATTTTTTTGAGATCTATACTTAAAATTTATAAAGTACTTTTTATTATTTTTTAGTATGGTATTAGAATCATTAATTTCAACAACTGGTCTTTTAGGGCTAGGTGCTGGGTTAGCAATTGGACTTTCAGCAATTGGAACAGGTTTAAGTCAAAGGGAAGTTCTTGCTGCATCAGTTGGAGCAATCTCAGAGAATCCAAAAATGTTTGGAAAAGCAATTATTTTTGCAGTTTTACCAGAAACAGCTTTAATTTTCGGTTTCGTAACAGCATTCCTAATTATGGGTATGGCTCCGTAAGGAGTATAATGTTTTAACATTATAACACTTATTTTAAATTAAAATGTCTTTTGATGTACTAAATAAAAAAGTTCAAGATAG
>JAYYJK010000086.1:0-5091 GCA_036146255.1 Nanobdellota archaeon | reverse complement strand
AAATACTACTTACTCAGTACCTCAAGCATCAATGGTTGCAATTCATACAAAAGAAGATGGAATTATTCTACATTCAGGTTCTTTTAAATTTGATAACAGACCAGCAATTGGAATGAAACCAAATTTTAGAAAATTACAAGAACTTGGAAAACAAGGAGTAACGCTTGCAACAATTGATTCAATGAAATCAAATGATATCCATAAAACAATGTCAGAGATTTTAGTAAAAGAGATGATCAGAGATACATTTATTGAAACAGACATTGTAGATACTCATGGGATTGTAATTACATTAAGTGAGAACCACATGACAAGATTAAAATCAATTATTGATTTATCACTTGAATCAAAAAGAGAAGTTCTCGTATTAGGTTCATTTAAAAATTATCTTGATGCAGCAAAAAATGCAGGAGTTGTAGAATTTGATACAACAAATATTATCTTTGAAGATGATGCTAAAAAAGTAGAAGAACTTTTAGGAAAAGTTCATGCTAATAAGAAAAAATATGTAGTAATTTGTGATGGATCTCAAGGAGAACCAGGAAAATTACTCTATGATATTGTAAATGGAAATACTCCTCTTACATTAGATAACAAAGACAAAATTGTTTTCTCAAGCTCAGAAATTCCACATCCAGTACTAAGTCAATATAGAAAAGAGTTAATGTCAAAAATCACAGAAATTAAATGTAAAGCATTCACAGGAATGCACGTATCAGGTCATGCAACAAAAGCAGATATTAAAGATCTCTTAGTTATGACAAAACCTAAATACATCGTACCAACACAAGGAAGCCTTAGAGCAAAAGAAGGTATTATTGAAGTAGGAGAAGAACTCCATTACGAAGAAGGAGAAACATTATTTATTGTAAATGATGGTAAAGTAAAAGAGTTAAAATAATTACTTTTGATATTTTTAGTAATTCAAAATATGTTTTGAATTTACTCTATATTCTTAAACTAAACTGAAGATTTATAAACAAATTCAACTTAATTTTCCTTATTGGCCTATTAGCTTAGTCTGGATAGAGTAGCGGGTTTCGGCCCCGCAGAGCCGGGTTCAAATCCCGGATAGGTCTTTTAATAAAAATCTCGAAGAGATTTCTCGCTAGAGATTTACGCAAATCTTATTTTCTCAACTGAAACACAAGTATGATTTTATATTAGTTTTAATCAAAAATAAAAAATATTTATAAAGAAAAAGTTTACATTCTTATTAATGAAAAAATTAAGTATATTTCTCTATTTATTATTACAAATTACAATTGTAAGTTCTTATGCCAATTATATTAATGTTTCTTCTTGTCAAACAATAAATTCTTCTCTTTTAGGAGGGGCTGATGAAGTTAGAATCAACGAATCATTTTCTCATTCAGGAAGTTGTTTTAATGTAGTTGAATCTAATGTGAAAATTGATTGTATGCATAACACAATATCAGGTGATGGGTCAGGTACTTTTTTATATTCTGGAACAAATAATAACAATGTAAGTTTTGTAAACTGTAATGTAAATAATTTTTTCTATGGAATTGATTTTAGCTTATTTAATGTCTATAATGATGATCTTTATTTTGAGAATTTAACATTTTCTAATTTTACTTCATATTATGTTATTAACTTAGAATATTTCTCAAATTTAACACTCAATAATATTTCTTTATTAAATATTAGTGATGGTATTAATTTACTAGGTTGGGAAGTAAATTCTAGAAGTATTCTCTCAAATATATACATTGAAAATTCTTCAAGTAATATTGATTGTAGATTTGGTATTAAATCTACAATATGTGTTGAGAGTACTCCCAGGGTTATTGCTGAGAATATTACTATTTTTCAGGATGATTCACAGTATTCATTAATGCTTGCTTTTGCAGGAGGTTCTGCATTTAATAACATAACTATAAACAATACCCAAAATGGGATGTATTTAGGAGATACATTATTTAATAATTTTTCTCAAATTACAATAAATGTACCTCAAAACTCTCTAAATATTGATAGTTCTAGTGATAATATTTTCGATAATATAGTGTTATCAAATCTAAACAATTCGATTATTTTTGAGGGATCAGATATTTCTGGAAAAAGTGAAGACAATATTTTTAGAAATTCATATCTAGGTAATTATTCTTCAATTATCTCATCTAATTGGTCATTAGCAACTCCAAATACATTTGAGAATAATAATTATTTTGGTGGAAGTGTTTCAAGTACTTGTTTTGATAATCCATTAAATCAGAGTTGTGAAGTTGCTGTTATTAGCTCCTCAACTACTTCCTCTCTATTTCCTCTAGGGAGCATTATAATTAGTATAATATTGACTCTAGGTTATTTTATAATTTAAATGCACACCTTTGTTCTTTTTATAAGCCAGATCTAGTAGTAATTTCTATGAATGATATACAAGTAAGTAAACTTAAAAGAATTATTTCTACAAATCCTATGAGAAATCATCCAAAGATAACCTCAATTGGCACTAGAACTATCAATCACCCTTCTTTTGCACAAAATGTAACGCATAGCCTAGAGACTATTTCACATCTCAATTTAGAATCTATTATTAACAAAGATAGTAAAACTCTTATGTGTGATGGTAAAAAAGTTAATCCTCTAAGACCATTTAAAATAGTCTCAAATTTAGATATTTGTGCAAATAATGAATTTTCAACGTCATTTAGACTCTATGTTGCATCTAATAAATCTCATTATGAGCAACAAGCAGATGTCTCACAAAAATCTTTACTATCTGATGAAGCACTCTATTTTACACTAAATTCAATGTTAATTAATCAAAGTATATGGAATGCTCAATTGGGACTTGATATTCATAATTTCTTAGGTGAATTAAATGTTTGCTTACCTAGAAAAAAGACTTATGATATGATCTCATCGGTAGTATATGAAAAAATACGTTCAGGAGAAGCTTTTTCATTTTCTTATGATTAATTTTTTTAGTAGTGCTTTTCTTAGTCTTAACTGGATGATATAACTAATTTTTTGTAATAGGAGTAATTAGTGTTAATGGTATAATTCAAGGTCAAAACTATTGAGAAATTATACATTAGGTAGAAATTGAAAAGTATGTCCCAAAAAAGTATGCTTACAAGCATACTTTTATAAATATTAAAAGCTTACCTATTATATGATAAAAAAAGATTTCATAATTAAAAGATACAACGAAGAGAAGATATTTAATAAATCAAATTCTTCGATTATTTTTGGAAGGCGTAAAGTTGGAAAAACCTTTTTTGTTAAAGAGCAATCTAATTATGATTATTATTTTTTTGTTACAAGATCTAATTCAATATTTAACCAAAATAATGAAGAACTTTCATTTGAAACTTTTTTTGAATTATTTAAAGTAATCTCAAAAACACATATTATTGCAATTGATGAATTTCATAGGCTTCCAAAGAACTTTTTAGATTATATACACTTTAATAAACCTAAAAAAGTAATATTACTTACTTCTACTCTTTGGCTTGCAACTAAAATGCTTGAAGAGAGAGATTCTCCACTAGTTGGAATTTTCAACCCAATTAAGTTTTCAATTGTTTCAGAGATAGATATTATAAAAAATTTGTCTAGGTTAAATTTAAGTAATATTGACTTATTTGAAAATTCAGTTTATCTAAGAGAACCAGTTTTAATTGAGTATTATGATAAAAATATTGAACATACAATTATTAATTTTTTATTTAATCAAAAATACTATTTGAAAAATTTAGTAGGAGAAATATTTAGTGAGGAAGGAAGACAATTTAGTAAAATTTATGAGGGTATTTTACTTGCAATCTCAAGTGGAAAAAATATTTCTGGTGAAATTGCTTCCTTTTTATTTTCAAAAAAATTAATTGATAAAGATTCTCCCTCATTAATTCAAAAGAATTTAGAAGTTCTTGTTAACTTAGGTTTAATTGATAAAATTGAAGTATATAATAAAAAGAAATTTTTCTACAAAATTGTATCTCCATTATTTGATTTATACTTTTATTTAATTTCTAAATATGATTATGTTGAACAAGACATACCAAAAGAATATGTTAAAGAAATAGTTAAGGTTAAATTTCCCTATCATGTAGAAGATTTTTTTAACTCATTATTTTCTAAACTAAGAGGTTTAAAAAGTGTAAAGATAAATAAACCTGAAGTAGATATTGCCTTGATGAAGTTTAAAAAATTAGAGCTAATTGGTGAAGTTAAATGGAGAAATGAATTTAAAAATAAAGAAGATGAAATATATAAAAAATTAGATAATTTTGATTCAAAAGAGAAAATAATTATATCAAAATCAAATATTGCATCTGAGATTAAACAAATAGAATTAAGTGAAATTATTGAAGAATGTTTAAAATATAAATATTGATTTATTTGAAATTAAAGAGAGAGTTAGTTTTATGTCTACAGTTTTTCATTAGTGTAGACATAAGGAGTTCTGCCAAAAAACCGATGTTAGAAAAGTTTGGAATTAGGAGGAGTTTAATTTAATTCCTTTTTACTAAATTAATAATCTCTTTTGCATTTTTTATAGAAGTTAAAATCTTAGAATTTGGGTTATTAATTTCATTTAAGAAATTTTCTTTTGAAATCCATCTTATAGATTCTACTTCTTCTTCTTGTATTGTAAATTTACTCAGATCATAATCTAAAATAGTTAAGTACCATTGTACAAAATAATTATTTTTACCATGTACTCTAACTTTGTGCATTTCTTTAGGATCTTTAATAACAACTCCTATTTCTTCTTCTATTTCTTTAATTATATTTGATAGATATGTTTCTCCTTTTTCGTTTGTACCCGCAACAGCTGGACCCCACTTTCCAGGATCATTTTTTTTATTAAAACTTCTCTGAGCAAGTAAAGAATCTCCTTTAGAATTCATAATCCATAATGCAGAAACTCTGTATATGTCTTTCTGAGAAATACTTTTTCTTTCTTTATAACTAATTATATTATCTTTCTCATCAACTATTATAACTTCACTCATTTTTCTTATAACTTAGATTCATTATGTAAGTTTATAATTATTTCTAATCAATTCTTCAAAAACCCGATATAAAAATGAAGATAATTTGAGAGAATATATTATC
>JAYYJK010000085.1:0-4748 GCA_036146255.1 Nanobdellota archaeon | reverse complement strand
ATTCTTTTTTATCTAGAAATATTTTATCAAATTCTTGGGGGTTGGTATGTTTATCTAAAATTGCAATTTTACAACCAGTTCTAAAACCAGGATCTATTGCCAATATTGTTTTATTGTAATTTGGTTTTGTTAAAAGTAATTCTCGGAGATTTTTTTGAAATGAGATAATTGAATCTTCATGTGCTTTTTTAGTTAATTGTGTCCTTAATTCATTTTCTACTGATTTGAATAATTTATTATATCCTTGCTTTATTGCCTTAATATATTCTTTTTCACAACATATTGTTGATGTTAATTTTTCAATCATGTTATCTAAAGGTATGTCACTGTTGCCGATTTTAACTAAGAGAATATTGAGGTTTTCTCCTCTATTGAGTGCAAGGACTTGATATGATTTTAGTTTTTTAATTTCTTGTGAAAAACCATCATAGAGCTCGAATTTATGGATTTGTTTTTGATCTTTTTGAGGAAGCTCATCAAGTTTTGATTTGTAAGTAGATTCTATTTCTCCATAGGAAGTATAAAAATATCTTAGATCATTTTTTAGAGAAACATTATCTGCAATTTCTTGAGCAATAATGTCTTGTGCACCTTCAATTATCTCTTCTTTTTTATATGTTTCAAGAAGTTTAGATCCAATAGTTATTGTATTTTTTGTTTTAATTTGATTAGCAATGGGTTCAAATCCTTTTTCTTTTGCAATGTCTGCTTTTGTTTTCTTTGCTCTTTTGTATGGGGCATAAAGATCTTCTACTTGTTGGATTGTTGTTGAACTAATAATTGATTCTTTGAGAGTATCGGTTAACTTATTTTGTTCTGAAATAGATTCAAGGGCTGTTCTTTTAATTTTGAAGAGTTTTTGTTGATATTCATAGATGGCTAGAATATCTCTTATTTGATTTTCATCTAAGTTCCCAGTTACTTCTTTTCTATATCTTGCAATAAATGGGGTAGTTGCATCTTCTTCAATTAATGTTAATGTGTTTTTTACTTGCTCTTCTTTTAGTTGTAATTGTCTAGAAATAATACTGCTATAATTTGGAGTTTCTATCATAGAAAAAAAGTTAAGATTTTATTTTTAAATTCTTGTCATTTAGTTTATGTACTTTTATATTTTAACACAAAATCATTTCTTTGTTTATCATCACTATTATCTATGTGGAAATATGTGGGATGTCCGAGTTTATTATAAAACCTTCTTGTTAAATTTAATATTCCATCTCTTCTGAGACAAAAGGTAAATTTTTGATGAGTTTCATCTAAGTCATCTCTTTTGTCAAGAGAGATTATTAATTCGATCTCTTCTTTTGTTGAGTCCTTTGTCATATAACCATGAACTGGAATGATATTATCAGATGTTGTTATAGATATATGATTTCTAATTAGAGAAGATCCGTTCTCTTGTACTCCAAATGCACTTATTAAATCATATCCAACTACAGGATTGCTTCTATTTTTACATGGATATTTAGAAATAAGAGGAGCTATTTTTTGTTCTAATTTTGTTTTTATCACTTCTAAATTAATATTAATCTTTCTAGTTTTAAAAAGGTTATTAAGAAAAAGTTAAGATTTATTTTTTTCTGAAAATTTTTCATCAAAAATCATTGCTAGAAAACCAATTCCCATACCTAATAGCAAATATCCAACGAAGTTACCCACTATAAATCCTAAACCCATTCCTATAAATAAACCTGCGGGAATGTATAAATCAGAATTATTAATTTTTTTATTTTTTTTAGACATAAGAACAAGTAATTTTTTTTATTTATTAAGTTTGTGTAAAGTTTAAAAAAAAATTTGAATTGATTCAAATTATATTTTCTCTATTTAAGTTTTGCTTTTGCTGTTCTTGCCGCATTTCTAAACACTTCAGGTAATGCTGGGTGAATATAAATAAATTTGAAAAAGTCATCAATTGTTGCGTGCATTGTGAGGAGGATAATTGCCATGTGAATCATATTTGATGCTTCAGCTCCAATAATTGTTGAACCTAAAAAGTATCCGTTTTTATCAAAGATTAATTTTACAAATCCAGTTTCACTTAAAAGTGCTTCACCCATAGCTGAGTGTCTATATTCATGTTTACCTACAATGAAGTCTTCTCCTTCAACCTTACCCATTGCTTCGAGTTGATCTTGAGTGAGACCTACTCCAGCAATTTGTGGATTTGTAAATACTGCCCAAGGCATAGGAGGATATTCAATTTCTCCTTTTTTCTCATTAATTAATTTATCGTAGAGATATTCTGCTTCAAAATTTGCAGAGTGTCTAAACATGTAATTTCCTACACAATCTCCTAATGCATATACTCCAGGAAGAGATGTTTCCATGTTTTTATTTACTTCTATAAATCCTCTAGGTGTTGTTTTAATGGATGTTGTTTCCAGGTGAAGTAAATCATTGTTTGGTTTAACTCCAGTTGCTACAAGTACTTGATCTCCTTTGATTTTTTTGAGTTTTCCTGAAGTATGATCATCAAATGTTACAGTGAATTCTTTTTTCTTTTCATCATAACTTACTTCTTTGGTGTCTGTACTTACATGAATTTTATGTCTTTGTTCAAATACTCTCTCAAATTCTTCTCTTGCATCTTTATCAACTAAAGCTAGACATCCTTTTTCTCTTACAATAAATTCTACTTCAGTTCCAAGTCCAGAATATGCGTGACCAAGTTCTACACCAATGTATCCACCACCAATTACAATGAGTTTTTTTGGTTGAACTCTTGCTCTTAGTGCTTCTGTTGATGTCCAATATGGAGTATTATCTAATCCTTTAATAGGTGGAATAAATGGCCTTGCACCAACAGCAATTACAATTTTATCTCCTGAAATTAGTTCTCCATTGATTTCAATTACTTTATCTTCTACAAATTTAGCTTCTCCATGATAGAAATCTAAATTTTCAATTTTTTTAGATTCATACCATGTCTTAATTTTATTTGAGTCTGAATCGGTAGTATTGTTAATTCTCTCCATTAATTTTTTGAAGTTAACTGAGAATTTTGGATCGTTTTTTATGTCAAACTTTTTAGCTTCTCTAATCTCAAGTCCAACGTCAGCAGGATGAATCATAAGTTTTGATGGGATACACCCTCTATTTAAACATGTTCCACCTAGCTTATCTTTTTCAATGATTGCTGCTTTGAGGCCTTTTTGAGCTGCAGGTCTTGCAAGTTTAGAACCTGCACCTGATCCTATTACAATTAAGTCATAATGTGTTGTCATAATAATTTTTAAGCTTCTTTATTTTAAAAAAGAATTTTTGAATTGAAAAGTGATAAACTAAAAGCACACTTATTTATTAAGAAACATTATATCATTATATGACACTTAGTACTTTTATTATTTATAACAAAAATTTAAATATTGAAATATAAAATAATACATATGTATAAAAAATTACTTTTCTTGTTATATTTATTTTTATTTTCTTGCTTTGGTGTTTATTCATTTTCAGGAGGAACTGGAACTGCATTAGATCCTTACGAAGTTAGTAATTGTGATGAGTTACAAAATATTTCTCAAGTTGCGAATTTAGATGATTATTATGTACTTACTCAAAATATAGATTGTTCTGAAATTTCTAATTTCCAACCTATTGGGAGTTGTAGTGGTAGTAGTTGTTCAACATCTAGTGATGATGGATTTGCAGGAAGTTTTAATGGTTCGGGAAATATAATTTCTAATGTAATTATTGAAAATTTATCAAGTACATATGCCGGTTGGGGTTTATTTGGTTTTGTGGAATCAGGTGGGATATATGATTTAGGTGTTGAAAACATTGTTGTAAATGTACCACTTTCATCTAGAGTTGGAGGGTTAGTAGGAGATTTTAGATCGGGACCTATTTCAAGAGTTTATGTGGTTGGAGATATTACTGGAAGAGAATTAGTAGGAGGAGTTTTTGGACTTTTTTATGCTACTACGACAGATGTATTTTTTATTGGTAATGTAACTAGCCTTGGGGGTGTTGGAGATACAGGAGGAATAGCAGGTAATGCAGGTTATTCTTCAATAACTAACTCATATGCAATAGCAAATATTGTGGGAACAGTTGATGTTGGAGGATTGGTTGGTAATAACTATAACAATAATTTGATAAATTCTTACTTTATAGGTAATGTTTCTGGAAGTAGTAATGTTGGGGGTTTAGTGGGTCTTCAAGATGATGGTTTTGATTTTACAAATTCTTATTGGAATAATGAATCTACAAATGTTAATTTTACAGTAGGTAGTGGTTTATCGACAGGAATAACTACTATTGAAAATAATTATTCCTACTTCCTTGATCCTACTCAAGAACCAATGGCATCCTGGGACCCTACAATTTGGACATTAACTCTTGGCCAATTACCTTATATTACTACAATAGGAAACCCCTATGGATCCTCACCTGGTTCTTCAATTGTTTCTAATGCTACAAGTTCAATATTTCCGATTCATAGCTATTTATCAATTAGTATATTAGCACTCTTGTTGGGATATTTTTTTATGTAATTGTTCTCTTTTTGTTTAGATGTTTCATTTAGTTAACACTAATATATTTAAAGGATAAAAAATCTTATTTTTTTAGACAATGGAACTTCTAGATTCAAAAACTTTAATTCGTAGATTTCATGCTTTCTATGAAGAATATATGAAAGATGAGATTAAAAAAACTCTGCACGAAGGGAAAACATATCTAGAAGTTTCTTTTTATGATTTATCAGAATATGATTTTGAATTAGGAGATTATCTTTTAGC
>JAYYJK010000084.1:0-7430 GCA_036146255.1 Nanobdellota archaeon | reverse complement strand
TCCTGTGATGAATCCGTATCCTTTGTCTCTTTTATACCATTTAATTTTTCCATCCATTTTAAAATGTATAAGGTGTTTAAGTGAGTAAATAACATAATATAAAATGAAATCTATACTTAAATAGAATGTATTCACTCTAACCCTTTATATATTCTTGTATTATCTTAAATAAAAACAAAGAATAGATACCAATTCACACCAAGGTTTAAAAGTAAGTTCTTATTTATTATTACTAGATATTCTCCCAAGAGGTTGAGCTTCGGAGTGTTTTTTCTCATAGAGTTGGCGTTTTTATGAATAAAAAGTACTCACAGGATATAAATAATGTATTCTCTGGGCCTTTTCAAATTGAATATTCTAAGTTAGGAAAACTTATGCCCAAGATAATATACATAATAGGACTATGTATTATTAATCTTTTAATAGAAAATTCCAATATTTATTAAAATGGAAAAAATTAATTTTGAACAATTAAACTTAAGTAAGACAACATTTGATGCTATTTCAGCAAAAGGATTTAAAGAAGCAAGTGAAATTCAAGCAAAAGCAATTCCTGTAATTTTTGAACAACAAAATGATATTGTAGGTATTGCACAAACAGGAACAGGTAAAACAGGAGCATTTGGTCTTCCTCTAATTGATATGATTGAAGAAGGAAACAAATTACCACAAGCAATTATCTTAGCTCCTACAAGAGAATTAGCTCTACAAGTTACTTCAGAACTTTCAATGTTTGCAGGTAAAAAAAAGTTAAATATTTTAACAGTATATGGAGGAGCATCAATTCAAACACAACAAAAAGCTCTAAGAAGAGGAGTAGATATTGTTGTAGGAACTCCAGGAAGAGTTGTAGATTTAATAAATAAAGGAGATTTAGTTCTAAGAGAATCAAAATACTTTATTTTAGATGAAGCAGATGAAATGCTTAATATGGGTTTCATTGAAGATATTGAATTTGTTTTAGCATCATCTGCAGAAGAAAGAAGAGTTTATTTATTCTCAGCTACTATGCCTCAAAGAATTAAACAATTATCTAAAAAGTATATGAATAATCAAACTATCATTGAAGTTAAGAAAAAACAAGAGGCAAATCCTCTTATTGAACAAACTTTTGTTAAAATCAAACAATCAGAAAAATTTGATGCTTTAACTCAAATAATTGAATTTCAAGATTTCTTTTATGGAATTATTTTTTGTAGAACAAAAGCAGATGTTGATAATGTAACTCAAGGTCTTAAGAAAATGAAACTTGATGTTGATTGTATTCACGGAGATGTTCCTCAAAATAAAAGAGAGAAAATTCTACAAAAATTCAGAGATCTTAAACTCTCAATTTTAGTTGCAACAGATGTAGCAGCAAGAGGAATTGATGTTGAAAACCTATCACATGTAATTAACTACAATTTACCTGAAGATGTTGAAACATATACTCACAGAATTGGAAGAACAGGAAGGGCTGGAAATAAAGGTCATGCAATATCACTGTGTTCAAATCCTGAAATGAGAAGAATTACTCAAATTGAGAAAACTCTTAAAACTAAATTAAAACCATTTAAACTCCCATCTAAAAAAGAATTACAAGCTCATAAAACTAAAAAAATGACTGTAGAAATTGATGGAGTAATTGAAAATATTGATACATCGCACCACATTCCTCTAGCAGATCAATTACTTGCAAAACACGATCCACTTAAAGTTGTAACTGCACTTTTACATAAAGCAGGACAAGCTAGTAATTCTGGAAATCAAGAATCAAGAGATGATTCCAGAGGATCAAGATCAAGAGGATCTTCAAATGGAGATACTCTGAGATTATTTGTTGCAAAAGGAAGAATGGATAAAATGGATAGAAAAGGATTAATTAGATTCTTAGAAAGAGAAACAAGAACTAAATTAGGGGACATCTCAGATGTTAAAGTATGTGAGAAATTCTCATTTTTAACTCTTGATGCTGATGAAGCTCACATGATTGTTGAACACTTCGAAGCACAAGGAAGAAGAAGACCATTAGCAGAAATTGCTAATTAAGGTTTTTAATTATTTTTTATTATCTAAATTATTTTTATTTTAAAAACAATAAAATTATTATAGATGTTACAAACCCATACATATTAAATATCTTAGTATAAATTCTTTGTCATATGTTTTATTTTAAATAGGGGCATAAATTTATAAAATCTAAATCATATATTTATACATGTTAAAATTATTTTTTTTAAGTTTTATTTTTATTATTAGCTTATTACCTTTATCATCAATATTAATATCGGATTGCCAAGTGATTTCTTCCCCTGGTTCATATGTATTAAGCAGCAACACAACAATATCAGAAAATTGTTTTTTTGTAGAAACTAACGATGTCAGTATCAACTGTAACAATAATTCTATAATTGGAACGGGTAATGGTACAGCATTTACATATAGGAATATTTCTAATGCAAACCAAATATTTGATAATATTAGTATCGATCAATGCGAGATATTTAATTTCAGTATTCTGGCAAATTATAAAAATAGTGATCTTTTTTCAAACTTAACTATTAGCAACTCTAATTTAAATAATACCGGAGGTATTATAGATTCAAGTGATTTTTTTGATTATTTTTCATTAGAGAATGTATCTGTAGGTAAAATAAATATCTCTATATTAAATTGTGATTCTGATTTAGCAGATTCCTTATTTTATAATAATGTAATTGATGGAGGGAACTTAACTAAAAATATTGATAGCTCTTATTGTGTTTCAATTATTGAAGATTTGGATTGTGATGGAAATGAACTAAGCCCTTCGGGCACTATAAAATTTAATTCCATAATTGGTATACCTTTTAAAGAAATATCTCTTAATAACTGTATAATCAATAATTCTTCTATTTACAAGAACATGGGGGCTTTCTCATCAATATTATTGCCAAATATTACTATTAATAATACTAAATTTGAAAACATAAGCAATATTACAATTATGGACACAAATATATTTACATCTAATTCATCATTAACTAACATAAATTCTTTTTTTATAGAAGGAGATAATTTGTCTATGGTTAACTCCTATTTTGATATGGTTTTTGTGAATGATGGTCAGTCATTGGAATTTATTACATATATAAATCTCAATAATAGTAATATATCAAATTCTAATATTTCATTTTCAAGAATGGGTACAACTTATATTAATAATATTATTCTTGATAATATCTCAGAATCAAATTTTAATATCTTTGATTGTTTTGGAGGTTCTCCTGATTCTTTTATAGTTAACAACAGTAATTTTAATAAGATAACTGGAACTCTATTTAATATTAAATGTTCCGACCCTTTTTTTTTTTCAAAACTCAATTTTCTATAATATTTATGGAGATGCTATTTATGGTCCATTCATAAGTTTAATAATCGATAATGCAGAATTTTCAAATTTAACATTTGTAAATGTGACTTCAGATGCTATTGATATTAGGTCACAGAGCTTAGAAAATATTATTTTTAAAGAAAATTATTTTCAAAACATCTCAGGTAGCGATATAAACATTCTTTATTTAGGAGGAGGATTTGTAAGAAATAACCTTTTCTACAATAATACATTCTCTTCTATAAATGGTGTCACTTTACCTTCTGTTATAGATTTCAATTATTTTAATTTTTCGGGATATGGAAATTCTTATCTTAATTATAGTGGGAATTTATCTAGTATTTGTTTTGATTCACCTGATAATCGTAATTGTGATTTTTTGCCAACTATTGGTATAGAGAAGAATTTTTTTAACCCAAGTGAAAATAATAATATTCAAACAGAATCTACAGCTTCTTTATTTCCGTATAATTCGATAGCAACAATTTTGATATTAATATTCTTATTTTTTATTATCAACTAATATAAAAATTTTTCCTAAAAACAATATCATCATAAATGCTACAAACCTATAGAAAAGTGATGTCGCTATAATATCAAGTAGTGTGTATCTTCTCATATGGGTTATTTTAAACACATATTTTTCTAAAATAAAAAATAAAAAACAACTATTCCTAGAAGAAAGCTAAATAAGAGTCCAGTTAAAATAATCCTAAAAATTGAAATTTCTTAAAATATTTTTTATTCATATCCATATTTATTGTCAACATATCACAGATTTTTTTTATTTATAAAATTGTTAAAAAGATTTTTATACTCTTGTCTCTAGATATTTTTATTATAAAAAATGGTACTCAATTTTACCTAAGTAAAATGGAGCTCATAAATACGAAGTATTTATGTTGCATTTTTGATGAATACATAGTATGAATAAAAAATGGTTAGTGTAGATAAAGCATTCGAAGTAAGATATAAATTTGCAGGAGAACAATTTGAAGTTCTCGTTGATTTTGATAAATTACAGCAATTTAAAAAAGAACAAGACAAGGAAGAAAAAACAGTTGAACTACAAGATGTTCTAGCAGATGATAAAATTTTCAAAGATCAAAAAAAAGGAGAATTAGCAAAAGAAGAACTTCTAAAAAAAGCATTTGGAGATAAATCTGAGGAAGAAATTTTAAAAGAAATTTTACTTAAAGGCGAATGTCAGATTCCAACCGCTTATTTAAATGAACTAAGAACTAAAAAAAAAGAACAAATAATTAATTATATTGCTGAAGAAGCATTCAATCCACAAACTAAAACTCGGTATACACCTTCTATGATTGAGAGTGGATTTGATAAAATTAAATTTAATATTGATCCTCTCAAAGATTATCTCTATCAAGCACAAGAAGTAATTAAATTACTTAAAGTTCAGATGCCAATTTCAATGAGTAGATTATTATTATTAATTAAAGTACCTGGAATGCATTGCGGTAATTTTTACGGAGAATTTAGAAAAATGGGACAAGTAAAAAAAGAATATTTTGATGATCACGGTGATATGCATATTCATTTTGAAATCTCTGAAGCTAGTTTAGATAGAGTAGAACAATTCATTAAAGAAAAATCAAATTCAGAGGCAGAATATCACAGAAAACAAGATTGAAGTAAAAAATGAGACTAATATTGTTCAGATACAGATACCTGATACTAATTATTATTTTATTTTATTATTTGAATCAAGTATTTTCATATACAAATATTAGTACTTGTGGAGTATATCCTTCTGGGGATTACAGAATTAACACTACAATTATTCAAAATCAGACGCCATGTCTTTATTTTGGAGAAGATGATGTTGATATTAATTGCCAAGATAATTTTATTTATGGGAATGGTACTGGAGTTGGAATAGATTTTTATTATGTTTCAAACATTTCTATATATAATTGTAATATAGGTAATTTTTCAACTGGTGTGAGGGCCAGAAATACTCAATATTCTAAATTCTACAATTTAGTTATAAGTAATAATTCCGGTTCAGGTTTTTTTTATGAGTCAAGAAATAATCAACTAAACAATATTACTTTAACATCAAATAGCATAAATGGAATATATCTCTTATTTCAAGGTCAAAATACTACTATTAATAATCTCACAGTAAAAAATTCTCAAAAAGGTATTTTTCAAAACCAAGCAACAGGAGTAAATTATAGCAATATATTAGCTCAAAATAATTCAATAGTAGGTTTAGATTTGGCAAATGGTGCCTCAAATTCTATAGTAAATACATATACTTCTGTAAATAATTTAAGAGCTATTTCTCTTTCTTCTGGGAGTAATAATAACTTTTTGAGTAATATGGAAATTATAGTTGGAAATTTGAATGGTATTAGACTAAGTAGTTCTTCAAATAACATTTTTACAAATACAATTATTCAAGATAGTACTAGTTCTGGCATACTATTTTATTCAGATTCAAATAATAATACATTCTATGATAATGTAATTATTAATAACTCTGCAGATTTAGTTTTTGATCTTCCTGGAGGTATTGGTGCTCAAAATAATACATTTTATAATAATATTCTTGGTAATGTAAGTAACTATAATATTGACCCATCATTTAATTTTTCTAATAATTATTTTACATTTCTTGGGCAAGGAAATGAATATGTTGACAATTCATCATTTATTAATAACTGTATCATATTCTCTCAAACTATATTTTGTGATGACTTTCAAAAACTCTACGTAGCTCCAACTAACACCTTAGGAACATCAAGTACTTTCCCATCCCATGGTTTCTTATCTATATTGATTATATTTATTAGTATATTATTTTATTTTAGTTGATTTATTCAATTTCATATCCTTCATCAATCCAAGCATCCATTCCACCAACAACATTATAACATTTATCAAATCCTTTAGATTTTAATTGCATACATGCCATAGCAGATCTACCTCCAGATTTACAGATAATATAATACTCTTTATCTTTTTTTAATTTTGATGACCATTTATCTAAATCTGCGAGTTCATTTAATTTGGCACCAGGTACATGACCTCTTTCATATTCATCTTTTGTTCTAACATCAATTACTGTAGCAAATTTAATTTCTTTTAGTTCATCTATTGTAATTTCATTCATAGAATAACAATTAATTAAAAATATATAAGTATATTCTTTCACATCTTAGTCATCCAAATTAAAAACACTTAATCTTTAAAAACTCAAAATAACTCATCACATTAGAGAAAAATACTCAACCCAGAGTATTTAATTATTAAAAATGTTAGCTAGATTATTTGGAAAATCAGATGTGTATTCATTTAAGATTGAAATTTTTGGAGATGTTAAAACATTCGACTTCTTAAAAGTAAATCATCATGAATCAGGAGATGTATTAACTCAAGTTATCAATATTACAAGAGATGCTTCAAAATTAATTGGAGAATGTAAAATAGTTGGTTTTAGAGAGGCAGGAGTATTAAAAAATATCAGAACCCCATTTAGTAATGACGCAGACATTTCAATTGCAGATGATAAATTCATTGAAGAAACAGTTGGGCTTAATTCACAAGATGATGCATTTTTAGGAATTTTAGAACATCACCCAGAATTAAAAATTACAATGGATTTGAAAAAGACAATTACTAAACACATTGCAGTTTTAGCTAAATCAGGTGCAGGTAAGTCTTACACTGTAGGTGTTCTTTTAGAAGAGATTATTAAAAAAAATATTCCAATTATTATTTTAGATCCACACAATGAATACTCATCTCTTAAATATCCAAATACTGACAAAAAAGATGTAAAAAGACTTGAAAAATTTGGACTCAAACCTGAAGGATTTTTAGATAGGATTAAAGAGTATTCTCCAGATGTAACTACAAATCCACAATGTGAGCCAATTACTTTAGATATTAATAAACTAAAGCCTCAAGATGTAATGGATGCACTTCCTCAAAAACTCTCACCGGGCCAACAAGCTCTAATGTTTAATATTTTATCTACTCTAAATAATAGGGTTGATTTTGATGAATTAATTTTTAATATTTCAAATGAAGAATCAAATGCAAAATGGTC
>JAYYJK010000083.1:0-3948 GCA_036146255.1 Nanobdellota archaeon | reverse complement strand
ATTATTGTACCTAATGAATGTAATGCAGGAGATAATTTTCAAGTAACTTTGCAAACTAAATTAGCAGATTCTGTTAAAACTCAATTTGTTGAAATTAATGTTGGAGAATAATCCAATTTTTTATTTTGATTTCAAAATACAATCAGCCAAAAGCAAAATAGATTATAATTTATTTTTGTTATTGAGCATAAATCTTTTTAAATACTTTTAAACTATATCTTCTATGACAATTCAATTCTATAATACTTTAACAAGAAAAAAAGAGCAATTTTCTCCTATTGAAAAAGGAGTGGTTAAAGTATATTCTTGTGGACCTACAGTTTATTCTCATCCTCATATTGGAAATTGGAGAGCTTATATTTTCTCAGATGTTTTGAAAAAAGTTATGAGATATTTTTCTTATGAAGTTATTGATGTAATTAATATCACTGACGTTGGACATTTAGTTTCTGATTCTGATGATGGTGAGGATAAAATGCTCAAGGCATCTAAAAAAGAAAATTTAGATCCTTATCAAATTGCTAGAAAATATGAAGGGGAATTTATTAAAGGTTTAGAAAAACTTAACATTCAAAAACCAAACTATTTACCTAGAGCTACTGAACATATTAAAGAACAAATTGAAATTATTGATGAATTAAAACAAAAAGATATTGCATATCTTACAGATGATGGTATTTATTTTGATGTTTCTAAATTTAAGGATTATGGGAAACTCTCAGGTCAAAAATTAGAAGAAAAAGAATCGGGAGCAAGAGTTGAGTTAGATTCTCAGAAAAGAAACCCTCAAGATTTTGCTTTATGGAAATTTTTAACAGGAGATAATAAAAATCACATCATGAAATGGGATTCGCCATGGGGGGTTGGTTTTCCAGGATGGCATATTGAGTGTTCTGCAATGTCTTCAAAGTATTTAGGAAATCATTTTGATATCCATACAGGGGGAATTGATCATATTCCAGTTCATCATGAAAATGAAATTGCTCAGAATTCATGTTCTAGGGATATTAAAGTAAATTACTGGATTCACAATGATTTTATTACAGTAGATGGAGAAAAACTATCAAAATCATTAGGGAATTCTTATACTTTAGAAGAACTTGAAGAAAAAGGTTACAGTGCATTAGATTTCAGGGAGATGTGTTTAAGATCTCATTATAAAAAAGGAGTTAATTTTACTTTTAATTCTCTTACTCAAGGAAAATCAAGTGTGAAAAAAATTAATGATTTTTATGATAAACTACAAAATTTAGAAGCAAGTGATGTGGAAGATTCTTTAGTTGAAGTATTCAAGCAATATATGGATGAGTATGAAGCTGCACTTAAAGATGATTTAAATACACCTGAGGCAATGGCTGCAATGTATAATTTTATGAACAGGGTAAATAAAGAAAGTGCTTTGTCCCAAGGAGATATAGATTTAGCTCTTGAATTTATTACAAGAGTTGATAGTGTATTTTCCTTACTTGAAAAGGAAGAGTCTATTTCCTCAGAAATCATCGAATTAGCTGAAAAGAGAAAAGAAGCAAGAGATAATAAAAATTGGGAACTAGCAGATCAGTTAAGGGATGAATTAAAAGAACTAGGATTTGAAATTAAAGATGATAAATCAACTAAAGAAGGATATAGATTATCTAAATTATAATAAATGAAATACACATTACTTTTAACAACTCAGTATTTTATGGATGAATTTGCACAAGAAGAGCTATCTTCTTTTAATATTACTTTTGATGTTCTTGATGAAGGGTTTTACTCAATTGAATGTGATTCAACAAAAGAATTTTTAGATAAAGTACTAAATGTACTGCATTATTCAAGAACACTTGAAAATATTTATCTAAAAGTAGGTGAATCTGATTCAAAGTTAAAAAAAATTTCCTTTGAAAAAGGTATTTTTGAAGATTCAAAGATTTCAAAGTTTGGTGTTAAGATAGTAGATGAAGAAATTAATCAAAAAATATTATCGTTATTTTCAAATAGATTAAGAAAAGAATATGATTTAGTTAAAGGAGATGATATTTCTTTTGAAGTATTTGATGAAGAAGAGGATGGGTATATTATTGTACTGGATTTATTTGGTTTTGATTTAACTAAGAGATCCTATAAACTTAGGGAATTTGAAGATTCTTTGAGTCCAATTGTGAGTTCTTATGCAATGTTTCTTTTAGGCCTTGATAAGGAAGAAAAACTATCTATTCTAGATCCATATGCACAATTAGGTGATTTATCAATAGAATCTTCTTTATTTCAGCCTAGAGTCCCACTTTTTGTTAAGGAGAAGAGACAAACTACGTTTGCAAAATTATTTACATTGCCTTTAGGTGTACCTAAGAAAATTAGTGATTCAAATAAATTAATGGCAGTAATTGAAGGAGATGAAACATTTAAATTTTTTAAAGAAAATTTATCTTATGCAGGAACTAAAATTAAAGTTTCTCAATTTGATTTTGATTGGCTTGATGTAAAATATCATAGAGGGGATTTTGATTATATTTTAACACAATTTCCTTATTTTGATTCTGTTGATGAGCAAAAGGAATTTGAAGAACCTTTTTTTTATCAAGGAGAATTTGTGGCAAAAAAAGCAATTTGTGTAATTACGGAGAGTGAAATTATTCAAGAGATTTTAGATAAACATAACTTGGTTGTAAAAGAGAAAAGAGAACTTGACATGGATGGAGAGGAGTATTTGGTGTATGTGATTGTACATAGGAGATAATTTCTTTATTTATTAAAATAAAAAATAGTTGTCTTATTTAATCTCTAAATTTTATATATGATTTGTTTAAATTCTAGTTATATAGATATCTTTATAAAAATATACTACTAAATAATAATAAATGAACTTAGAGTCTTTAGTAAATTCTTTACCAGATAATATGGAGTATACTGCTTTAATAGAATATTTCTCTCCTTATTTTGATGATTTATCTTTATTCCCACAAAATTGTGATATTGTTGATTTGTCTTACTTAACTACTCTTGAGACTTCAAAAAGAAAAAACTTATCTTATCCTATTGTTGGTTTATGGTCATCAGTTCATGTTCAAACTGCCTTTGAAGATGGATTAATTTCGGATCAAACTAGAAACTTAGTTCAACACTATATTAGAAATTTAAGTTTTATTAATAGACATATGAAGGAGAATAATTCTTCTTTTGATGATGCCAAGCTAGCATTACAGCTTGAGAAAGTAAATAGTCAATTATATTTGAGAGAAAATGATAGGACTAATTTAATTTCTTATTTTAATTCTATTTTTGAGAGGGTTGCTGAAGAATGTGAATCATTTGAAGATTTATCTTATAGGTCAGAATATTCTTCTAAAAAAGATAGTATAGTGAATGTATTATCTTCTGAGACGGTAGATATTGGGCACGGTCTTGTTAGTGTTATTGCTTCATTTTTAAAAGATTCAATGATAAACTCAAGCTGTTTTGATTCTTCAAATCAAGGAACTTCTTTTTTAAAGAAGTACAAACTAATGGTAATCGACGATGATACTCCAGATATTTGGTATGCTCGGTCAGAATTGGCAGGCTTTCAGGGTGATTTTTTTTATGATTGTGAGACAGCATTAAAAAAATTAAGTAAAGGAGAAAAATATGATTTGATTTTATCTGATTTAGAACTTGGTGAAGGAAAAATGACAGGTGATGAATTTTTATTTGAAGTTTCTCAATTAGAATGTCTTGATAATGTCCCACATTTATCTTTATTTTCATTCAATGGAACGAAATTAAGTACTTCAATTGATCATCTAAATTCTTCTCTTAGTATAAATCAAATAATTAAAGGATATCATAAAACTTTTTTCTCAATGTTAAATCTTAGAGAAGATTATGAGGAAAATAAATAACTTCTCCTTTAAATTGTTTCATAGTTATCAATTATTTTTTAACTACATAATATTTTTTATCCAAAGTTACAGACAAGATTTATAT
>JAYYJK010000082.1:0-3947 GCA_036146255.1 Nanobdellota archaeon | reverse complement strand
TATCTGCTGAAAATGATTGTGCTTTTTTTTCCATTTTTTAATTATTATTACATATATAGATGTTCATTTTATAAGGTATATTGTCCACTAGAACAGAGTACTGTTGTGAGATAATATCTTGACATTCGCCTTCAACAGACTCAACTAAAATTGATGAATCTTCGGTTGGTTCAATATAAAGTGGATTTAAACGGGTTTCAGTCCATGGGGCTTCACAGTTAATTTGCTCTTTATAATTTCCATAAACATCAACAGGTGTTGTTGGCAAATCTACCCATCCCCCATAAAGGGATCCGTCACAAGCTTCAGGAACATCAAAACAACTTGGAATTCTTAGAGCACATGAGGAATATACCCTATTATCTAATTTTGATGTACAATCTGAATTACATCTTAGTGTTGAATCTGATTCAATTACTTGTGCCCACACAGCATAAGGATATTGACCTGTGACTCCAAAATCTGAATACTCTGCAGCACATGATGATACTCTTCCATTAATATCATCAGACATTCTAAATAAACACTGATATCCTCTTTGTTCAAAAAAACTAGTATTGTCAATTTCAAGACGTACTGCACTAGCAGTTGTTGGTAAATCAGCACAAATTACCGTATTGTGAATTGCTGGATTAAAAGTTTCATTAAGAGCAACAATACCATTTGTATAATTTGTTAAAAAAAATAGAGGCTGATCATTATTTGTACATTTATTATTTGATGTAGGCTCTCCATAAAATGATAATCTATCTTCTACAATATTTAGAGGAGATGTACAACATAGAGCAGTATCATAGTTAGAATCTCCGAAGATAGACACATGTGAACTCATAAATTCACTTGGCTGAGAATTTGGAGCATTATTGAATACATTTGAATGAACATGCAATACCGTGTCATTTTGAACACATTGATCTTGCGGTTTCCATTCACATCGTAGATTCTCTGCTGCAAATGCAAAAGATACTATTTGAAATAGTAATATCAATGAGAATATTCTTTTTAACATACAATTCTTGAAAAAAATAGATATAAAAAGATTTGTCACTACTAAAAAAATTATTTACTTACCTTATTTGGACAAATTGTATTAAAATCACAGTAAGTACAATTAAAATAACTAGGATTTGGATCAAATTTCTCTGATTCTATGTTATCAATTAAATTAAGAATTGTTTTTTTTATTTTTTCAAGAATAGTTTCATCAAATTCAATACTATCTATTTCATCATGAATTAAATACCATAAGCCCATTTTTTTAGGATTTATATTATCATATTTCATAGCCATCGCATAAACATAGAGTTGGATATTTTCTTTTAATTTTGATTTTAATTCTTTGGAGTTTGAAGTTTTATAATCTAAAATAAATACATCATTATCCTCTTTTTCAATCCTATCAATAAAACCCAATATTCTTTTTCCTTCAACTGTAAACTCAAATTTTTTTTCCAATGATATTGTAGTACTATTTTTGAAAAGAGTTTGTTCTTTTTTTACAAATGATTTTATTATATCAATTCCTTTTTCATAATATTCTTTTTCTTGTTTGGCATCAATATAAGATTTTGAAATCCACTGTTTTGATAACTCACTTAATCCTCTTAATGTTAATTCTTTTTCATTTAATTTTTTTGCCAGTGGTTGAATTTCTTCTAAAACACTATGCATTGAAGTTCCAAAGTCGAAGTAGTGTTTTGATCCTGTTGGTATTTTATAGATATATTGATAGAGATATTTTTTTGGACATTGTTCATATGTTTTTAATTGTGAAACTGAATATACCATTTTTTTAGAATCTACCAATTTTGTTTTAGGTTTTTTTGTGATAATTAAATTTTCTTTATTTTGAGAACTCATAAAAGAAGTTAAACTTTTTTGAGTTTGAAGAGAGGAAGTATACTCCTGTAATAATTCTTTTGCTTTTTGAAATTGATTTTGCAAGATAGCACTTGAAACTTTTTGTTCTAAAAGAGCTATTTGGTCCTGTCCTTCAATTAATGAATTAAAAAATTCCCTTGAATATTTTTCTTCAGAAAGTGAGAAATAAGATAAGAATGAAGATGGTTTTGATGGGAGTTTATTTTGAGAATATTGATTAATATATGAGAGAAAAAGGTACTGTTTTGCTCTTGAAATACCTACAAAAAATAATCTTTTTTCTTCTTCTAAAAATGATTCTTTTGTTTGATCTAATTCCGTTTCAAAAAGAGGTTTCTGAAAAGAAGAAGGCATTTTTTTATCATTGAGATAAGGCATATGAACATAGTCAAATTCTTTTCCTTTTGAATTATGAAGAGTAAGTAATGTTATTTGGGATACTTTTTCTTCTTCTTGAATAGGTGATGAAAACAAATTATTATTAATAATTTCTAAAAGAATTCCTAAATCATCAATACTTGAATCTTTAAATGAAGTTTCACAATATTTTAAAAAATTGTTTAGATTTTCAACTTCAAATGAATTTTTTTGTTTGAGCGCTTTAGAATATAAATTAAATGATGAAATAATTTTTAATATAAAACTTGAAAGTGAAAGTTTTGAAGATTTTAATTCTAAAAGTAATGCCAAAGAAGAGTATAAATATTGTATTGATTCTTCTTCATCTTTGTACGTAGAATATGATTTTTTTTGTTTTAATACATTGTAGAGTGATTTCTCATGTAATGAAGATGCTCTTGAAAGTGATCTTAGAGTTTCACTTCGGATATCTAAGCCTTCTAGTAAAGAAAATAAATGTATTGAATTTTCGTGGGGATCTTTTAATACATTCAAAATTTTAAATAAATATTGAAGTAAAACTGAATCAGAAAATGAGTACAACCCTGGGGCATTATGTTCTATTCCCGCTAGAGTTAGTGCTTTGGAAATATTTTTTAATTCAGCCTTTCTTCTTGTCAAAATACCTATGGTTGAATCTTTAGATGTATGAAGAATATCTTGGACAGAATCAATTAAATATCCTAACTGTGAAAATTCATTAGATGTTTGTACTTGAGAAATATTACCTTGTGTTTCTAATTTTGGTTCTAAAATTTCCTTTGTTGATGAAATCTCATTAATTACAATATTTACTGAATCAATTATTTGTTTTGATGACCTAAAATTTTCATTTAAATAAATCTCTTTACTATTTGTAAAAAATTGTTTAAATAAATCAACATTTGAAAAGTTTGCTCCCCTAAATCCATAAATTGACTGTTTTTTATCTCCTACAATAGTTATGTTGTTTTCTGCTATTTTAGTTAGTATGTCTAATTGGGTTTTATTTGTATCTTGAAATTCATCTACTAAAATATATTTGTAAGTTTCTTTTATCGTTTCTACTACTTGAGGAAGCTCTAAGAGCTTTTTTACATAAAGAATAATATCTCCAAAATCAATATATCTATTTTTTTGTTTATACTGTTCATATTTTGTATAAAAAGAAAAAATGTCAATTTTTGTATGAATATTTGTTTTAAGAGATTCTAATTTATCTAATGAAAAACCATAATCTTTGAGCTTTGAAATTACTGAGAGACATTCTTTTGCCAATACTAATGAGTCTTTTTTCTTTTCAAGAGATTTGAATGAAAATTCTTCAATATGTTTATAAAAATAAAGAAGTTGTTTAGATTCATCAATGAGTTCATATTCATTTGGAAAGTTTTCTAAAAAATGAGAATATTCCTCTAGTAATGAGAGACCAAATGAGTGAAATGTTTGAGCTGAAAATGAATTTGTAGCCCCATTGGCTTTATTTAAAATACTATTTACTCTATCACTCATCTCTTGGGCTGCTTTTTGAGTAAATGTCAGTGCTAAAATTGAATTTGATTCTAATTTTTTTTTCTCAATTAAATAAATGATTTTTTTACTAATAACATTGGTTTTACCACATCCAGGACCTGCTACTACAATGAGAGGTTTTTCTATTTCTTCTACTGCCCTTTTTTGTGATATTG
>JAYYJK010000081.1:0-7615 GCA_036146255.1 Nanobdellota archaeon | reverse complement strand
GTTTTTCTTCAAATTTTTTCAAAAAAAGACTTTTGTCATCCATACTTAAATCTAAGAAATATGCTTCTTAAGCTTATGATACTACTAATTAGGTGTTAGGAGCTTATTTATAGTATATTTTTAGTTTTTAATTATGAAATTTTTATATGTTTTGCTTCTTTTATTTTTTTCTAGTAGTTTAGTTTTCTCTTATAATTATGGTTGTTATGATTGCGATGAGGGAGGGTGTACAAATATTTGTAATGGTGATACAAATCCAACTCCAGGTCCATCTAACCCATCTAATAATGATTATCCAATTTTACTTGATATTGACCATAGTTTTACTTCTTCTGATGGAATTATGTATATGGCACTCTTATCTCCTTATGGTGAAGTTATTGTAAATGATTTTACGTCTATTGGTGTTGAAGCTGAGAATTCATTTGAGGAAAATCAAGTTTACAAATCTCTCTCAATTCCAGTTGAGACACAATGTTATTATGGACCTGGGGACTATAATGTTTTAGTTCATACAAATCCAAGAGGACAGGGAACCCAATCATTTACAGCAGAATCAAATTTATTTAGTTGTGAGTCTATATCTGATATGCTTGATAGAGTTTCAATTCCAGTAACTTGGTCATCAAATGACGAAATATCTCTTTATTGTTCAATTTTTGATTCTGATGCAAAAGATATGTTATCTATTTTTGAAATTCCGATTTTTGATAATTATTATGCAGGCTGTATTATTAGAAATCAAAATAGGGGAGAATCAGTATTATCAGGACTTGCAAAAGGATCATCGATAGTTACTAATCCGGGCTACTTTTCTTTTGAAACAAATGAATCTGTAGAGCAGTTTTTTAATATGGGGATTTGTTCAAGTTTAGGAAGTGATATTTTTGTTTGTAATGAAACTCAAAGAGATAAAAACTATTATTTGGGAGATGTTATTTCTAAAACATCATCCTCAGTAATGATTTCAATCCCTTATGGAATGGGTTATCCAATTGATCAAGAACAATTTGTAAGAATTGGTTTGAATAGAGTTGAGGGTTCATTTACTGCAACTCAAGTAGAAGACACTTTATCAATTGAGATTACAGGAGATTCTTCTTTAGTTTCTCTAGGTGATGAGGTATCTTATATTCCTACATGCGAACCAGATCATGATTTCTTATTTTCATTTGATTCTACAAATGAACAATTTATTATGTATGATTTAAGAACGACTTGTTTTAATGATGAGGCTTCTCTTCTGAATTACCCAACAGGAGATTTGTTATCAGTTTTAGATTATACTTCATTTATAGAAAACCAACTTACTTCATCTTTATTAATTAGAAGTTTTGGTGAGGATAAAGGTATTTATGGATATGATTTGCCAGGGGATTTTATGAGGGAGAGTCCATTATTATCAATTGATGCATCATCATTAGATCCAGTATTTAATTTTGATCCTAATTTTATTATTTATTATAATAATTTTGGAGATATTAGTGAGTATTGTTATACTACATTAAGAGGACAATCTAAAAGCGATGCATCTTTAAATAAAATTGTTATGCTTGAGAATAGTTTCACATTTTCAGAAGAAATTAGAATTGCATGTATGGATCAATTTGTTTTTCTAAACCAACCAGATTCAGATACAAAAATGCTTTATCAAAATTTAGTTTTTGATAGTGTTTTTGGAATGGATGTTGTTCAAATTGATTTTGAATCTCTTTTTTCTGGAGATTATACTAGGGGAGTTTCAACACCTCAGACATCTCCTAGCAACCCTTCTAATCCTGATGAACCAGGAGAACCAACTCCTCCTACTCCTCCTAGAGGTGGTTTCGATAGATTTGTACAATAGTTTTCATTTGGGAGTAATTCTAAAATTCTTTTAATATTATTTTTTTGATTTTGTTATGATTTCATTTAATCCTTTTAAAAAAAAAGAAGATGATGGTTTTAAACTCGATGATTATTCTTTACCATCATTAGGTGAGAGTATGCCTGCAGAGAATACTCAACCTTCTTTTGATTCACCTAATTCCCTTCCTTCTCTTGATGGATCCTCTCAAGGTAATGTAAGTTTTCCACAAGAAAGTAATTCTTCTATTTCTAATAATACTATCTCTTCTTCTCAAGAAATTCCATCTATGGGTGCATCTAATGATATGTCTGTTCCAGGTATCTCTTCTCCTATGCCTTCATCTTTTTCACCTACAGATGTTAACGAAGAAGCTCAGAGTTCTTCTCCTGTTAAGAGTGATTTTTCTCAAGATTTAACAAAAGCAAAATTAGATACTATTGCAACTAAAATGGAACTTATGGAGGCTAGACAACAGGCAATGAATCAGAAAATTGAACAAATTTATGAGATGCTTGCGATGGAAGTAAGTCCAGAGACAAAAAAAAGACTTAAGATTAAATCTATGATGGATAATATTAGAGATAGCTAATACTATCTTCATCAATTTCTAATTGAAGTATGATTCAATCAAGGAGTGATTTTTCAATAACTTAAAATATTTTATCTTTCCATTTCTTTTATAAATTGGGTTTTATTTTCTTATACTATGTATAATGATATTTTAGAATATTTTGATGAGAAAAAAATTCCAAAATTTAGAAAAGTTCAATTTCAAAAAGCACTTTTTGACCAATTAGTTACTTCTTTTGATGATATTACTGTTTTTCCAAAACATTTAAGGGAAGAATTAAAAGAACAATTTTCTCTAACTTCAATGTTTTTAGTAGAATCTCACAAATCAGCAAATACTATTAAATTTGTTTTAAAAACTCATGATGGGCATTTTGTAGAATCAGTTTTAATGCTTCATAATGATGGTCGTAAAACTGTTTGTGTATCATCTCAAGTATTTTGTGCTGTTGGTTGTACGTTTTGTGCAACAGGAGCAAATTCATTTAGGAGGTCATTAACTTCAGAAGAAATTGTAGAACAAGTTCTCTTTGTTGCTCGCTATTTAAAAAATCAAGAAGAGAGAGTAACAAATATTGTATTTATGGGTATGGGGGAACCATTTTTAGCATACAAATCTGTAGAAGGTGCACTTGAGATTTTAAATTCTCCTGAGTGTTTTAATATTGGTGCTCGTCATATTACAGTATCTACTTCAGGTATTGTTCCAAGAATTTATGAATATGCAGATATTGGTAAGCAATTTAGATTAGCAATTTCACTTCATGCTCCAAATGATAAATTGAGATCTGAGATTATGCCTCTAAATGATAGATATCCTCTTGCTGATTTAATGAAAGCATGTGATTATTTTTGTGAGAAAACAAATAAGAGAATTTCTTATGAATATGTTTTAATTCAAAATGTAAATGATAGGCTATCTCATGCAAAAGAGTTAGTTTCATTATTGAGGAATCGTTTAGCTCATGTTAATTTATTAATTTATAACCCACATGAATTTGCAAGCTATGAGATGCCTTATGAAAAAGATGTTATTGCATTTAGAAATTATCTTAGAGATAATGGGATCGAAGTATCAATTAGAAAATCTATGGGTGATGACATCTCAGGGGCTTGTGGTCAACTATCAGGTAAAATTATTAAAAAAGGATATGAGCCAGAATCAAGTACTGAATTATGAATAAATCTTTGATTTATTTTTCTATTAAGAAAAAAATACTCAATAATTGTTTTACAATTATTGGTCGTTCTTTTTGTTGATCAAAAAGAACATTTCGTTGTCAACTTCAAATTCTTCCCAATTCCATTCTTGTTGTTTCATAAAATTTCTAAGCCAATTTCTCTTTTCTGATTTAACCTCCTTCCTTGAACCAAGAGATTTTGTTGGAAATGAAACTACTAGATGTTTTTGGGGTAGGTTTTGAAGAATTTCTTTAGATATATTTTTTTTAATTGTTTCAAATGAATCTAATGCTTTGAAAAAAAACACTAAATCGCATTGTTTAAATTCTTTTTCTTCAAGATATTGTTGTGTTGTTATATCAGATGCAATTGCTTTTCCTTTTATTTTATTTTGATTGAAAAATTCTTGTAAAAATTCCATATCTTTTGGATTTAAATCGGAAACAAAATACTTTAATTCTTTATTTTCAATTTCTCTGTAACTAAGAGGATTTAGACCACAAGCAAGATCTGCAATTCCATGTGTGGGTTGATACCATGAAAATATTTTTGAGTAAATTTGGTAATAATACTCTTTTCTTTCATGAGATGATTTGTGAAGTGTAATTAGCGTTTCAACATCTTTATTTTCTTCAAGATATTTTTCTTTTTTTGAAAACTGTGATGTGTGGTATGATCCATAGAGTATCCCTAATTCTTCTCTAATTGCTTTTACAAGTTCTTTGAATTTTTTTGATTTATGCATCTTTGATTCTTTGAGTTCATATTCCTTTTCGAGTTGCTTTCTCTTATCACCGTTAGTTAATATATATGCGTTAAGTCTTGAGAGAATAAACTCATCAGTTAAAGAATTAAATTGTGTTTTTGATTTAATTTCGTTGAGAAGTAATGTTTCTAATTCTTTATTCATATAATTATGATGCTTTTTTAGTTTAAAAATATAGCTATAGCCTAAAAGAGTTATTATGACACCTTTATTTACTCTATTGTTGCTTGCCAACTCAATAAATAGGATGGAGTCTCACGAGTTTACTTTATCCCTATTAAACCTCAGGTATTCAACAATGGCTATATTTGAATAATTATATTTGTATTGATAAATATATTTATTATTTAATATTTATGAAATCATTTTATTTGGTTATTATACAAAAATGATTCATTTTTGAGAATAATTTCATTGAAATTATTCATCTAAGAAATGAGCATCTAAAAATGTTTGGAGATTTGACCCTCTATCAAGTGCTTTTCTGAGATGTGCTGCTTTTTTACAGTCCCCAATTAATATTCCTCCTACGAATTGATTATCTAGGAAGTAAAATTTCCTATATGATTGATTTTTAGGATCTTTTAATTCAAGAATTTGATATTGTTTACATTCTTGATCAAGTCCAATATCTCCAATTGAAAACATGGAGTATCCAAGCTCACTAAATGATGTAGCAATTGGTCTTTGATAGTATGTTTGGGTTGTATCTCCTACTATTTGTGCTCCTGCTACTCTTCCTTGTTCAAGTGCAATTGACCAAAGCCCAATATTTTTACTCTCAAATTCAACAACATCTCCTGCTGCGTAAATATTTTCATCAGAGGTTTTCATTGTTTCATCAACTAATATTCCTCTATGTGTTTGGAGTCCTCCATCATTTGCTAACTCGATGTTTGCTTTAACTCCTGTATTTCTAATTACCATCTGTGCAGGAATTTTGTCTCCTGCATGTTGGAGTTTAACTCCTGAAACTTCTTTGTACCCTTCACCAGTTCCATAAATTTCTTCGATGGTCTCAGATGTTAATAATTTAATTCCTCTCTCTTTTAGGAATGCTTCAAAGAGTTCTGATCCTTCTGGGTCAAGTTGGCGAGACATAATTCTTGGAGCAAATTCAACTACTGTTACTTCTTTACCAATTCTTTTTAGAGAGCATGCCATCTCAATTCCTAAAATACCTCCCCCAATAATTACAATTTCATTTACATGGGGTTTTTGAACATATGAATTTATTTTATTAAAATCTCCTTTATTTCTTAGAGAAAAAACTCCTTCTTTATCATCTCCATATATTGAAAAAATATTTGCTCTAGCACCTGTTGCAAGTAGAAGTGAATCATAATAATATTTATCAGTTTTTGTAATAATTTTTTTATTTTCTTTATCTATTGATTGTACTTCTTCTCCGAGTTTTAATTCAATATTATTTTGTTCAAACCATTGTTTATCTTTTAGAGTACATTCTATTTCTGATTGACATAATTTTTTTGAGAGAAGAATTCTGTAATAGGGTAATTCATTTTCTTCAGAAAATAACATAATCTCTGCTATGGGATTTCTTTTTCTTATACTCTCGATTGCTGATATTGAAGCAATCCCTGCACCTACTATGACTATTTTTTGTCTTTTCATTGAACTAAATGATATTTCTTCATCAATTACTTCAATGAATTGATCAGCGGGAGCACCACATGTTGGGCATTCTTCTGGAGGATATTCTCCAGAAAATATTTCACCACATACAAGACATTTCCATTTTCCAGTTTTTAATTGGGCCCAATCAGTATTTTTCTTTTTTCTTAGTGTTAATACTCTTTTTGCAAAGTCTTCACCAAAAACTCTACACTGTTTAATTTTTGCATATGAGTTAGGATTAAATTTTATTTTAAGTCCAGGTCTTACTACTTCAGTTTTTAATTGAGATAATCTTGATTCAGTATTTCTGATTGCTTCACCTGACCATCCAAAAGATCCAAAAGCAGCACTTAATTTATTTTGACATGTTTTTGGAGAGAGTTTATGTAATATATTTGTAATTGGAGGCAAGGAATCTGCATTAATTGTTGGAGATCCTACTAAAAATGCAGTGGATGTATTTATTTCATGTAATACTTCATGTTCTGGCATTGTTAGAGCATCAAGATATTGTATTCTAAATCCTTGTTTTTCAATACTTTTCCCAATTGTCTGAGCCATTGCTTGAGTATAGCCGTATGCTGTAGTGTAGAGTATTGATATTTTATCCTCTTCTATTTTTGGAGTAATTGACCATGAACTATATTTTTGTTTGACTTCACAAATCATTTCTTTTTTGTGGAGTGGTCCATGTGAAGTTCCAATTATATCTATAGTCAAACTTTCTATTTTTTTAATGCCTGAAACTATATCTTCTGCAAAAGGTCCAAATATACAATCATAATAATATTTAAACGATTCATCAAATTCTTCTTTATTAATTTCATCTGAGAAAAGCTCATCAGCACAGTAATGTGCACCAAAAACATCACAGGTTAAAAGTACTTTATCATCTCTTACATATGTAAACATTGAATCTGGCCAGTGTAGATTAGGAGCAACAATAAAATCAAGTGTTATACTTCCAACTTTAAGTGAGCTTCCTTCTTTAATTTCAATGTTTTGATATTCTGAGTTAGAGATATCTTTTAGAAATCCTAATGCTGTGGGAGTTCCAACTATTTTTACATGAGGGATAATTTTAAGTATTTCTTCAATTTCTCCACTATGATCCGGTTCAGTGTGATTTACTATGATGTATTTAATTTTTTTTAAATCATTATTTGTGAGCTCATTGAGATGTTTTATTGTTTCTTCAGAAAAATGATGCTTTGCAGAATCTACTAATGCAAGTTCTTCTCCTCCATTTAGAAGGTATGCATTATATGATGTACCAAACTTTGTTTTCATAACTACATCAAAAATTTTCAATTCAGGGTCTTTATGTTTAAGTAATGTAATATGGTTTGATATTTTGTGGTGTGATAACATAGTTTTTTCTTCTTAGCTTTTCTTATAAATATTGATTGTCTTTACTAAGTAAGGTTGTATTATGGGGGCGTTTTAAGGAAAATATTTATAAATCGTCGGGGCGTGGGCTTATTATTATGGTACATGTAGAATTATATGTTTGGTCGTATTGTCCTTATTGTCAAAGAGCAGAGGGATTATTTGAAGAGAAAGGAGTGAGTTTTGAGAGACATGTTATGGATGATGATGAAGCTGGTCTT
>JAYYJK010000080.1:0-5940 GCA_036146255.1 Nanobdellota archaeon | reverse complement strand
GAACAATGATAGATAATCTACGTTATCTAAAAGAGCCATTTAATTGTCCACATGGAAGACCTACATTTTTAAAATATAGTTTTTATGATCTTCAAAAAAAGTTTAAGAGAGTTGTTTAAAATGGTATTTTATATACTATTTTCTGGTTTTTTGAATAAAAGTATATTTTTTTAATAAAAAGTTAAATAAAAAATATTTATTTCAAAAAAGTGATTATTTCTTTTCTAAATAATGCCTTTGATTCTTTAGTTTGCTTATTATAAAATTTAAAGTTTTTCTTTTTTAGTTTATCTTGGATGAATTCTGATTCAGTAACTATGATATGTGTTCCTTTAATTATATCTACTAAATTGAGTAGAGAATATCTTACATTTTCTCTTTCTTTTAGTAAATTTAATTTATTTAATATTCTTTGTTTATTTTTTTTAAGAAATTTTTCTGTATCTGCTATTTCAATTTGAGCAAATCCAACTTCTAAATCTTCAAATATTGCATATTCTTCTTCAATTGCTTCATCAATATCATTAATTATTGATTTTTCAATAAAAAATTCATCAATATTTTTTTCATCTATACTAATTATATTTTTTAAAAATGTTACTGCTTTAATATCTCTAGTTGTTGTAACATTAGCTTTTAATTTTAATGTATTTGACATAATCGTTGTATAAAGAAGGTTTGCACAAATTTTAGAAGGATTTTTATTAATTTTAATAAATTTTTCAGTTACTAATGTAGCACAAGAACCCACTTTTTCTATATGTACTTTTGCATTACTAAACTTATGTGCTTCATGTATTCTTCTATGGTCTAGTATGTATTTAATATTAATTAAATTTATATGAGGTGAAATATGTGATGGAGACGAATGGTCAACTAGAATTATATCTTTATCATGATAATCATTATAATTATCTAGTATGTATTTAATATTATATTTTTTTGAAATAATGTCCACTTCTCTATGGGGTTTTCCATGAAATCTTACTTTTGAGATAATATTTTTATGTTTTAAGTATTCATGATAAGCTAAAGAAGAAGAAAAACCATCTAAATCGACATTCTGATATGATGTAATAATTACTTTGTTCATAATTTAATTTTGATAATTGAATATATAAACCTTTTTATTTGTATTGACTAATAGTAGTAACATAAGTTAAGTTTATAAATTATTATATATTTATACAACTATGAATCAAGAAAAAGAAGCCTTACAAAATTATTTAATTTTAAAAAATAGTTTTAATAGAGGAGAATTTAAACCAAATAAAGTAAAAGGAAATATAGATCATAGTTTAATGCACCATATTGAAGAAACAGTAACTTTAAATAAAGGTTATGAACAATTAACTAGATTAACAACATGTAGTAATGAAGATACTACTATTTTTGATTTCATGCTAAACAAAGCATATAGACTATTCAAATCATGTGATTTAGATATTGATTTGAAATCATCTTTGGCTCAGATGGAGAGTAGGGACTTACAAATTAATGATCCTCATGAAAAAATTGGAAAAAAAAATGCATTATATAGGGCAGCTGTATTCATGCAAAGAAATCCTCTTTACTTTAGAGACAGAGCTAGTTTAGATACATTCCTAGAATTAGATGGATCACCAATTTTTAGTACATTTCATTTAGATGATAAGCATATAAAAAAATTAATTGAAGTTAAGAAATATGAAGATAATGCTATTTCATGGTATTTAACATAGTAATTTCTTCAACATTTGAATCAATTCCAAAAAGAGGAGAAATCACTAAAAGAGAATATGAAAATATGAAAAAGCACCTTATTGATAATTAGTATCAATTATGTTTATAATACTAATGATAGTAATTATCATTATGGAAAAGAAATTACCAGTAACAGTGCTATCAGGTTTCCTAGGATCTGGAAAAACTACATTATTAAATCATATCTTAAGTAATAGAGATGGTCTTAAAGTGGCAGTTATTGTAAATGATATGTCAGAAGTAAATATTGATGCTAATTTAATTAAAAACGGGGGTGCTAATTTATCAAGAACTCAAGAAACATTAGTTGAGATGGAAAATGGATGTATTTGTTGTACTCTAAGAGAAGATCTTTTAATTGAAATTAAAAAATTAGCTGAAGAGAAAAGATTTGATTACCTTGTAATTGAGAGTACAGGAATATCTGAACCACTTCCTGTAGCTGAGACATTTACATTTACAGATAAAGGTGGAAATTCACTCTCAGATTTTGCAAAACTCGATACAATTGTAACAGTAGTTGATTCATATAATTTTTTCAATGATTTCTACTCAAAAGAATATCTTCAAGATAGAGGAGAGAGTATGGGTGAAGAAGATGAGAGAACAATTGTAAATTTACTTGTAGATCAAATAGAATTTTCAAATGTAATTATCTTAAATAAAGTAGATATGTTAAAAGAAGATGAATTACTAAAAATAAAAGGAATTATTAGAAATTTAAATGCTGATGCAAATATTATTGAAACAAATTACTCAAAAATTGATATTAAAGAAATTATTAATACAAATCTATTTGATTTTGAAAAAGCATCAAATGCTCCTGGATGGCTTAAAGAACTCAGAGGTGAGCATACTCCTGAGACTGAAGAATATGGAATTTCATCATTTGTATATAGGGCAAGGAAACCATTTCACCCTAAAAGAATTAGAGATGTATTTCAAAGTGAAGCATTTTCAGGAATAGTTAGAGCAAAAGGATATTTTTGGTTAGCAACTAAACATAACTTAGCCCTAACTCTAGCAGTTGCTGGGAAAATTTTAGAATTCACTCCTGCAGGTCTCTGGTACGCATCAGCTTATCCAAAGGAAAAGCTCCTGAAGGACAAAGACACCTGGGAATATGTCAAAGACGTATGGGATGAGCCTTTTGGTGATAGAAGACAAGAATTAGTATTTATTGGGACAACCTATGATAGAGATAAAATTATTGAAGCTCTAGATAATGCTCTTCTAAATGAGAGTGAAATGAAAATGGGAGTAGAAAAATGGTTATCATTTAAAGATCCATTTCCAAAATGGGAACTTCCTAAAGAAGATAATGAAGAAATTGAAGAAAGATTCGAAGAAGAACTTCAAGCTATTCAAGAAATAAAAAAAAATACAAATGAATGATACAAGAATTCCAATACTTATTGTAACAGGTTTTTTAGGGTCAGGTAAAACCACATTTATCAACAATTTACTTGGATCAATTGAAAATAAAAAGATTGCAATTATTGAAAACGAATTTGCCGAACTTGGAATTGATGCCAATTTAATCAATAAAAAAGAAGGATCAAATGTGTTTGAACTCAACAATGGCTGTATTTGTTGTACAATGAATGGAGAACTTGAAGGGGTTTTTGGTAATTTAGCTAAAGAAAAAGAAAATTGGGACTATGTAATCTTAGAGACAACAGGAGTTGCAGATCCATCCCCAATAATTAATAGCATCATATCAAATCCATTAGTTGAAGAATTTTTTAGACTCGATTCAATGTATACAGTAGTAGATTCAAAGCATGTCTTAGAACAAATTAGAAGAGATTTTGAAGCAAAAAAACAAATCGTATTTGCCAATACAATACTTGTAAATAAAGTTGATTTAATTGAAAAACAACAACTAGAAAAAGTAAGAAAAAGACTAATTTCTCTAAATCCTGAAGCAGATATTAAAGAGACTACATTTTCTAATATAGAAATTGAAAACCTTTTTGAAAAACATGATTTTGAAAAATTTAAAATAAGAGATATTGAAAAATCATTTCAGTTTTTCTCATTTGGTACACAATCCACTACTTCTCCTATGATTACAAATAAACATCTCGGAGATATTAACTCATTTGGAATTTCATTTAAAGAAGAAATAAGCTTACCAAAATTTGATTTTTTTATAAGAAGCTTAGTACAAGCTAGAGGAGAAGACCTCTACAGAATAAAAGGAATTGTAAATATTAAAGATTCAAATCAACCCATCATTTTTCAAGGAGTCCATGAAACAATTGATTGGATACCTGGACCCCCATGGGAAGATGACCAACTAAGAGAGACTAAAATTGTCTTTATTGGTAAAAATTTAGAAAAAGAATTTATTGAAAACTACATAAAAGATTTAATTAATGTGGAAGAATAGCTAAATAAGTTTTCCTCTAACTTCAATTGATATTGAATTAATATCACCATCAATCTTATCTTTTAAAAAATCTAAATTATCAATATCAAAATGAACTATATCTCCAGTTTCTTCATCAATAAAGTGGCAATGTGTTTTTTTAGTATTTGAATAAATTGTTTTTCCTCCACACTGATAAGAATAAATTTCGTTAGTACTTCTCAAATCTTTCAAATAACGATAAATTGTTGCAATTCCAATTTTTTTATCTTTCTGATTTGCTCGTTCAAGAAGCTCTTCTGCATTAAAGTTAGAAGTAAAGCTAGCAATTGATTCTTCTAAAATTCTTTTTTGTCTAGTTTGTCTTGATTCTGCCATACTAATAAAAATTAATGATAGTTTATATTCTTATTGATAATAAAAATCATTTAGATTTCTTTTTTAATTCTAACAAATAATACTTCTTTGCAAAAAAAATAACATTTGTAAAAGCAATAGCAATCAATATTGGATACGTGAATAATTTATATGAAAATACAAGAAATATTCCTCCTAAGATACCAATTACAATTTGATCCATTTTCCTTGTAGGGGAAGTCTTAATTTCTAAAAACATAATACCAAGTGCAAAATAGAGAGTTCCAGTTGAAAATGCAAACCATGAAAATCCATTAAGTATCAAATCAACTAAAAGATATGATAATAATAAAAAGAAGAAATAATAATATTTCCTAAACTTATACAAACCATAAGCTACAGCTGGAGCAAGAAATAGTAAAGACCAAGAACCTAAAAATGCACTTCCCCACCAAGAAACAAAAGGAGTTGGTAATGAAACTAACAGAGTTACTATATATGTACCTAATAATGTAGCTACAACTGGGTTAATTATTGGCATAGATTTATATCTTAAAAATAATCTCAATAACCAAAACAATACAATAACTAGCAATACTTCTACTAATGAAGTAAAAAAGTAGATTAAATAAATAATTTCAATACTAAGAAGAGTATTTACTAAAGACATTTTTTTGTAATACTTATCAATTAAAAAGTGTGATATAAGCATAACTATCAAAAATATAATACTCAGCACAGTATGTTCATAATTAAAACTAACAAACGTAGCAACAATAAGATAAGATGTTAGTAATAAAAAAAATATTAAGGATGGATTTCTAAAAGCTTTTTTTAATTCCATATAATATCTTGTAAAATAAATATTATAAAAGTTCTTCTCTTATTGATAATAATACTCAATAGTGTTTATAAAGAAAATAGTAGTAAAATTATTATGAATAAATATTTCATACTATTACTATCAGCATTGATACTATTTGCTGGATGTAGTGAACATCACAATGAGCACGATGAACACGAACATGAAGAAGACCTCGGTCATCATGATGAGCATGAAGAACATCATGAAAGTTTAGGAGAAATTGAAGAAGATGATAGAGTTTCATTTGAATCAAAACCAACAATTACTACCACATTCTACCCTCTACAAGAAATTACACAAGCAATTGTAAAAGATAGAGCAAATGTTGATGTGATTGTTGATTTAGGAGTAGATCCTCATTCATTTGAACCAACTCCAAAACAATTAGTAGGACTCTCAAATTCTCAGCTCTACATTGGTATGGGAGGTATCTTTGAATCAATTGAAGAAGAAGTATTAGAAGCAAATGAAGAGATTCTCTCCTTTGATGCAGCACATGATGCAATTACAATCAAACCTGAAGAGCATGACCATCACGATGAGCATGGACATGAATCTCACGAAGAAGAAGAAGAACATGAAGATTCTCATGATGAACACA
>JAYYJK010000079.1:0-5421 GCA_036146255.1 Nanobdellota archaeon | reverse complement strand
AGTTTTTTTTAATAACTTACATGGAGAGCATACAAATGCTTGACCTAACAAATACATTTATTCTATAATAAGTTTTATTTCTTGCACTTATAATTATTCTAGAGTAAATGTATTTTCTTGTTCTAATGTCCAATAAAATATTAAAAACATTTAATTTTAGTATAAATTTTCTAACAAAGCATAAGCAATTATTTCCCCAATAACAAAGATTCTAAAGATACCAACTTTGAATTAACTAAATTTCTCAAGTTATCTACTACATACTCGTCTTCCATAAGATTAGCTAAAACAGTCCATTGAGATTTATTTTTAACTGGATCTAACCACCATTTCCTATGCAAATCATTTGGAACAAATACAAAATCAATTACATAAGATTTAATTGATTTCCAAATAAGAGAGACTTCCGAATTTGAATCTAATTCGTTATGCTCAATAGAAGCAGCTAACAATTGAGCCAATCTCAAAGTAGTATCTACCTGACTAGAAGTGTTAGCTACAAGAGTTCTAAGTTCAACTGCAGATTCACAATCACCTTTTAATTCATATGCATACCTATCTAAAATACCTCCAGTATGTTGTGATTCTTTTTTAGCCCAATACCTAGACTTAGAATTTGGAGATAACATTCTTTGAGGAGTTGAACCACCAAGCATCTCAAGAATAAAAGAAAGAATACCAGTATTAGAATTTACCCTCATATCACCTAGAGTTATTTGCATAGATAAATCTTTATTTTGAGGTAAAATATTTTGTGAAAATAAGAAATCAATTTGTTTTGAGATTATATCATAATGTACTACTGGAGAAAATGCAAATTCACAATACCCATCACATACACTATCTTCTTTTTTTCCAGATGGAATTCCTGATGCAAATGCTAGATCTATTTTTGGCTTATATGTTCTATCTACCAGATCCATTAAATTAGTAAAACTCCGTTTCTTATCACCCGACCACCTAGAATAGGGTTCTTGAAACCAAGAAGAATAATTTGGAACAACATGCCTCCAACCAATTTCAATTTCCACTCCAATAGGTGGAAGAGAATACCTTGAAGGTAAAGTAATATCAGTATGTTTTAAAGGAATATCAAAATTACTATGTAATCTTTTCAAAACTAAATAATCATTTTCTATTCCTTGGATCATAAGAATAATAAATACCTCTTTTTTAAATACTTATTGATTAGTAACAAACATTATATAAGATAAAATAGGACTCTATCTATGAAAGAACAAGTTGTTATCTATCTCATCGATAAACATACAAATCAAGTATATTACCTTAAAAAAGATCATGGACCAAAGCACATAATAAATAAATTAGTTGGTTTTGGAGGAGAAATTGAACAGCAAGATGTAGGAGATAGCTATTTTGATACAATACTCAATGGAATTAAAAGGGAATTAAGAGAAGAAGTCGAAGAAAAAACTAACATCTCATTAAATCTAGACAAACTCCAAATAATATATCAAGGAAAATTTATTACAAAAGAAATCATAGGTCATATTTGCAAAGCAGAAATTGAAATAAAACTACCCGAAGGACCTATAAAAGATGAAGGAACTGGAACATATAAACCTATAAATTATCACCAAACAAATCCTGAAGAATTTCCAAAAAATGATTTGCAATGGCTAGATACATTACTGTTTTCTGAAAATACAATTAATATAGATTTTAGATAATAATCAATTCTTTTTTAAATCAACATATCTTAACTTTTCTAGATGTCAGAAGATAATAAAAAAAAATTTTATCAAGAAATTATTCAAGAAATTCTCAATGCAGAATCACTCACAAAAACCCAATTAAATCAATTAAAAATTACTCTTGCTAAAAAGTATAATCTTAAAGCAATTGTAAAAAATGCTAATATCCTAGCACATACCCCCGAAGAAGATAGGGCTGAGATGGTAGCCCTTCTTAACAATAAGCCAGTAAGAGAACTCTCCGGAGTAACTGTTGTAGCACTTTTTGCAAAACCCCATGGATGTCCTCATGGTAAATGCATGTATTGTCCTGGAGGCCCTGGGAGTCCGTTTGGAGATACACCCCAATCATATACTGGCCAAGAACCTGCTGCACTTAGAGCTGCTAGAAACTTATATGACCCATACCTTCAAATATTTAATAGATTAGAGCATTATGTAGCAAATGGTCATGATCCAGATAAACTAGAATTAATTTTTATGGGAGGAACATTCCCATCACTTGACCAAGGGTATAGAGATGAATTCGTATATTATACCTATAAAGCAATTAATGATTTTGGAGATCAATTCTTCTATGAAAAAGAAGGGAAAAGATTTTGTAATTTTAAAAAATTCAATGAATTCTTTGAAATGGAAGGTGAGTTTAATTCCCAGGAAAGACAAGATAGAATTCATATGAAAATACTTAAAATTAAAACAAATAATGCAAAGGAAATTACTGAAGAAAATCTTAAAGAAGAACTTGATAAAAACGAAACAGCCCTCATTAAATCAATTGGACTCACCATTGAGACAAAACCTGATTGGGCAATGGAAAAGCACTGTAGAGATATGCTTAGATATGGTTGTACAAGACTCGAAGTTGGAGTTCAAACACTCGATGATGAATGTCTTAAAAAAACAAATAGAGGACACAATTTAGAGGATACTAAAAAATCATTTCAAGTAATGAAAGATATGTGCTTTAAAATCAATGCACATATGATGCTTGGACTTCCAGCATCAACACTTGAAAAAGACCAAGAATCATTAGTTAATTTATTTCATTTCAAAGAGTACAGACCAGATATGCTTAAAATATACCCTTGTCTTGTTGTAAATGGAACTCCATTATTTAACATGTATAAATTAGGAAAATTCGATCCAATATCAACACAAAAAGCAGCAGAAATTATCGCAAAGTCATATCCTGAATTTCCTAGATATGTAAGAGTAATGAGAGTTCAAAGAGACATTCCTACAACTGTAATTGAAGATGGTGTTTCAAATTCAAATTTAAGACAATTTGTTGAAAATAAAATGAATGAATTAGGAGTTAAATCAAGAGATATTAGAGCAAGAGAAGTTGGGCTCAGACAGATACAAGGATACAAACTTGGAAACTTTGATATTAAAGTAGAAGAATTTGATTCTTCTGAAGGAAAAGATCTTTTCATTGATGTAGCAGATGAAGAAGACACAATGATTGGATTTATTAGATTAAGGTATCCTAAACAATCAGGACTAATGCCCGAAATTACAGAAAAAGCTGCTTTAATTAGAGAACTTCATATTTATGGAACAACAGTTCCTGTAGCATCAGCTCATGGAAATGTAAATCAACAAAATTCAGTACAACACAAAGGATGGGGTACTAAACTTGTAAAAAAAGCAGAAGAACTTGCAAAAGAACAAGGTTACGATAAAATGGTTATCATCTCTGGAGTAGGTGTTAGAGGATTTTATAGAAAACTAGGATACGAACTTGAAGGACCATATATGGTAAAAATGTTGTAACATTTTTAGCAATCAAGAATTTATAAAATAAATTGTCGAATATGATCAAGACTCTTTAAGTTTTAAGTGGCCAATAATTGTAAAATAATTATTGAGTATTGTAAAAATATTATAAAGACTATAAATAAAATTAATCAATTCTCACAAACCCATAATTAGTTGGTTTCAAATCTGTTTGTTGTGAAAACATATTCATTGTACTATACCAAACTGGTTTAGATAAACATTCTTTTTTAGACAGCATTTTACCTTGAACAAAATCGTATTCACATAGAACTTTCTTATTTTTAAGTACTGTTGCCCTTAACATATATTGTTCAATTGGAGTGTATGTGGTATTAAACCAGGAAGGAAAAGACGAGAAAGATTCTGATTCACTCTCAGCTATTGTTACGTGATGAATATGATCTCCTAACTTATTAATTGGAGCTACACAAGAAATAATATCAAGTAAAGAAGAATGTAACCTATGTCTAAACGTATCAATTCTTGGATCTACTTTAGCTTTTAGATGAAGATAGTTTTTATCTGATTTCTCATCATCTTTACTAAATGAATCAAAACCAATTAATGAAAAAGGTAGTAAACCAACATTATGACATTGTTCTTCAAATCTATCTAAAAAATGAGATTCATCTTCACAAGAAAAAGGAGGTATTAATGTAATGTGAGGATAGAGTTTTTTTCTATATTTTGAGGAATTTCTTGATGAACTTTCATCCTCATTGACCTAGAAAAACGTTTAGCATATCCCCTAAGCCAAATTTCCACAAAATATTTGTCCTCTAACATATATATTTAGGGGAAAAAGAATATATAAAGTTAAGGATTACTTAACACTATCTAAAACATCTTTTACATTAAACACTTCTAAAATGTTTGAATGACCCGAATCTCTTAAAATATGTCCTGCAGTAACTACTACCTTGTCTTCTTTTGAAATTAATTTATCATTATAACATTTAACAATTGAATGATGAATTAACTCTTTTGGTTGAGTAGATGTGTCATCATTTAATATTGGATTAACACCCCAAGATAAATTTAATTGTCTCATTATTCTCTTTGAATATGCTAGAGCATAAATTGGACAACCAGGTCTAAATTTAGAAACTTGGCGAGCTGAAAAACCACTCTCAGTTGGAATCAAAAGAGCACTCACAGGTAAATTGTATGACGCTTCATATGCAGATTTTGTAATAAATGTAGAAATTGAATGTTTAAATCCAGTAAAGTAATGTTTATTTCTCACATGTGCCTTTTCAATTACAATTGGATCATAATTATTTGCAATTTGACTCATCATTTTAACTGCTTGTACAGGATATTTTCCTGATGCTGTTTCACCTGAGAGCATTACTGCATCACTCCCTTGCATAATTGCCTGAGCCACATCATTAACTTCAGCTCTTGTAGGTCTTGGATTTGACTTCATACTCTCAAGCATCTGAGTTGCAACAATAACTGGTTTTCCTTTTAAATTACATTTTCTAATAATTTGTTCTTGAATCTCAGGTACTTTGTAAAGTGGAACTTCAACTCCTAAATCCCCCCTTGCAACCATAATACCATCTGAGAGCTCAATAATTTCATCAATATTCTCAACTGCTAGAGGATGCTCAATTTTTGAGACAATTAAAATATGTTCCCCACCATTTGAGTTTAAAAGTTCTCTAAGCTCTTTAAGATCTTGAGGCGATCTCACAAAAGAAGCTGCAACAACATCAACATCTTGTTTAATTCCATACAAAATATCTTCTTTATCTTTTGGTGAAATAAAATCAAGTTCTGCAACATGTCCTTGAAGTGAAACTGTTTTTTTTGACTCTAAAAGACCTCCATTGAGTACTTTTAATAAAGCTCCTTTCTCTTTTTTCTCAATAACTTCCAATTCTAAAAGACCATCATCAATAAGAACTTTAGTTCC
>JAYYJK010000078.1:0-5220 GCA_036146255.1 Nanobdellota archaeon | reverse complement strand
AAAATACCGATATTCGTCTTTATGTAGACTTTCCAATAATTAATAATACTGACTTTATTAATACATCAAGGATATTAATTAGTTCTGATCTTACAAGACCAAAACATATTTTTACTAATTCAAATATAGTATTTAACTTAAATCAATTTGATATTGATAATACAGAAGATGCTATATATAAAAATATTAATATCTCAGGTACATGTTCTTCAAGTAATACATTTGGAAATGTAATTAATTCTCATTTTTCAAATATTAATGTCATGGGTGCTAATTGTAATTTTATTTTTACTAGTTTTGATTACAGTGAAATTATTAATATGTCAATTAATAATGTCGACGCAGGAGCTCAAGATGGAATATTACAATTCATTTCATCAGAACATGTTACTCTAGATAATATTGAAATAATTAACTCTCATGCAGATTATGGTCTAAATATTGCATTAGGGAATCCATATAATTATTCTCTTAATAATATACATATAGAAAATTTTGAGGGTGCGGGTATTTTATTTGGTGGTTCAAGTCCTTTAAGAAATATTTTAACAAATTCTCTATTAAGAAATATTTCTCTTACTTCATTGCTCTTAAATGATAATAACTTAATTTACAATAATACTTTCTATGACGAAAATCCAATTCAAATTGGAAGTTCAACAGGTAATGAGTTCAACTTATCTTCAATTGGAAACTTTTATACAAATGTTTCTTCAAACCCTCTATGTTTTGAACCGGGTCAATGTGATTATTTTCCTCAAGAAATAGTAATTACTTCAAATCTGCAGACTTCTAAGTCTTTATTTCCGTCCCAAGGTTTTATCTCAACAATACTATCATTATTGGTGTTAATATTTTTTTTTAATATTTAACAATAATTATGTTTTCCTAAACATTCTTAAACTAAAATCTATTATTTATATTAGAAAATGAACAAATTTTTTATTCTGGGGTTAATATTTATTTCAACATTATTAAGCTCATATGGGTCATATACTAATATTTCTTCCTGTGGTACTTTTTTGGGTTCAAATCAAAAATATAAGTTTAATACTACAATTTATTCAAATTCCTCGTCTAGTTGTATTATAATTAATTCAGGAATTTCCAATGTGAGTCTTGATTGTCAAGGAAATAAATTAATAAGTAATCGCAGTACTGGTTTTACAAATGTGTTCTCAGTATCAAACATTCTCATTGAAAATTGTTATTTAGAAAATACAAGAGAATAGTTTAGAATTAGAGGTTCTTCTACAAATATTACTCTAAGCAATGTAACTATTGTAAATAATGATGGTAGGGCTATCTATCTTGAAGATGCTCAAAATAGCTATTTCTCTAATATAACTATTATTAATACAAGTGAAGCATTTACTACTTTGAGTGATTTTTCAAATAATAATACATTCAAAGATATTTCCATCTACAACTCAACTACAGGTATTTTTTTATCAGGAAGTGAGAATAGATATAATAATATAACTATTGTAAACACAACAGTACCAATTACTATATCAACTCCCTCAAATGCATTTACTGTTATTACAAACTCAAGGTTGGGAAATACTTCTACATGGACTAACATAAACCGATTAAATCTAACTTCTACATTATTTGAGAGAAATTTTTATGAAAATTATAATGGAACGACTCCATTTTGCATTTATGAAACTATATGTGATTCTTTTCCAAATAATACTTTCTCAAACATAAAAGAAAATACTTTCACATCAGGATATTTATTACTTCCAGTAATATTAATACTATATTTTATGTAATCTTTTACAACTCATAAATTATCATAAAGACTAATAAATCAAAAATTCAAGATTTGATTATGGATATTCTCCCATTTGAGACAAAAACTAAGGCAAAAAGTGCAATTAAACTTGCAACAAGATCTAGTAGTGTCTTAACTAAGGAACTGCATTTTTATGGCCATAACAAAGATTTAGTTGAACCTTATTATTGGCATATTAACTTTCCTTATTATACGGGTAAAGGGTATGTGCCAATTAAATTAGAAGATCATCATTATTTCTCGGAAAATTCTCAATTTGGAGCACAATTTAGACAAATGAAAGGAGGCTCTATTAGAGCCTTTCAAGAAAATCTACAACAACTCATTCAACTTATCAAAGTTCACATGATGCCACTCTTAAAAGAAGTTAAACAAACTGAAGAGTATAAAAACATGGTAGATACAATTACTCAAAATGATGAGATATATCAAGAATTACTTGCAAAAGGGACTTCTCGTGATGATCCTAAGTTAAAAAAAGCAATGAATGAAAGAGATGAAGCAATTTTAATGCTCAAAGATAAATGGGTAACTGAAGTTGATGGAGGAAGAATGTATCAAATGGGAAGATCACAAGCAGAACAAGGACTAGATATGGTTTTATTGCCTCAGCTTTTCTTTGGAACAAAATTAGATAATCCTCTCTATCTACTTCATGGAAAAGGAAAACCTCTCAAAGAACAACTCGATGAATACATCTATAATGTTGACATAACCCAAGATGCAATATCTCAAGTTGCTCGGTTTCAATATAGATTCTATAATTGGTTACCTACATTAATTAAAGAAGTTACTACAGAATTTAAAATAAAAGTAGCTTCACTTAAACAATTTTACTCACAGCTTCAAATGTATATTAAATTTATGAAACCTCTTCTCTTAGAAGTTGCTCGTAAAAGTGAAGGTTTTGAAAAAGGTTCAATGTATCACTCTTTTGAAGAACATAATCCTGATTTTTGGAACCTTCTTGATTCATCTTATTCCTATGCAAGGATTTTGGGAGTAAAAACTCTTCTCAGAGAAAGAGGAGGTGAGGGTATGGATATTTTAAGATTTTGTCCATTTGGTTATTATCTTCCAGGAAAATATATTAAATTTGGATCATATGCAGGAAAAGGAGGAATAATTACAAAACAAGAGGGAGATTATTATATTATGAAATTATTTGCACCACATAAAGATAATAATCAAAACAGAGATGCAGCAGATAAACTCACTGCAAAAGAATTCATGGAATTAAAAGAAGTAAAGGTCCCAGTAATTGATTTGGAATTATTCTCAGTGATGGAATTTGAATTCTCACAAAAAAGAAGATCAGATGTAGTGCAAACACAACAAGGTCCTCAACAAGTTCCATTTTGCCAAAATAAAGTTATGTATAGGGGTTTTACTTGGAATATGTATGAGATTGCAACCTACAAGGAATCTCTCAAACAAGATGAACTAGAACTCTTAGAAACTTTTGTAGAAGAAATTGCAGTAATTAAAGACGATTTACTTCATTATGTTGGATTAGTTGAGAGAACAAAATTAGATGCAAGTCCATCCCCCTCTAAAGAGAACTCCAATTCACAAGAATCTTCATCATCTAAACAAAAATCCTCAAAATCACAAGAAGGACTTTTCTCATTATTTACAGCACCAATTGAAGGTTTAGGAGTTTTAGTCTCAGCAATACTACCTAACTTTAGTTCTTCTTCAAAAACAAGTTCTCCTTCTTCAAATACATCATACTCTGAAGAATCTTCTTCACCAAAAATGTCAGATGCACATAAATCAGCATATGAAATTAAAAAAGCAGATATTGCAGAAGATACATGGAAATTATACTCAATTTTCAAAAAAACGCATGGTTTTATGCAGTATTAAAATGATAACATTACAAAAAAAAGCCCAACTCTATCAGGAAATCGCAATGATTGCACTATCTTTAATTATTATTAGTTTTATCATGTTTTCATTTTTTGCTCAAACTTCTTCAGCACAACAATATTACTCAGCATCAGCACCTGATCTCTACAATACATTTCCAATAACATTTGTTCACTCATTTCTTTACCAAGAATTAACAGCTCAACAAAAAGAAAAACTCTCTATAAATACATCTGAACAAGTATTTTTAATTGATATCTTAGAGCAGGGTAATATTGATGAGAGCAAAGAAATTTATAATGAAATAAAACAAGATTATCTCAAAAAAGCTCAAGAACACACATTATTAGAACAATACAAAATATCTCCTTCTTCTATGGTAATTGTAGATCCAAGCCATCTACTCTCTCTAAAAGAAATTTCTTCTTTAGATGAGCTTGACTGCATTGAAAAAGAAAATTATTTTTTTATAATTCCAAATAAAAAAAATCTAGACTCAAGCATTATTGTCATTGAATTTAAAGCATCTCTGACTTGCTCTAAAGCAAATTCAATAGCACCAAATATTTAATATGTAAAAATGAGAGTAAAAAAATCAAAAAAAGCTGTAAGTTTCTCCCTTATACTAACACCATTAATGGTAATTTTATTATTTGTCTACTCTACTTCAACAACTGCTATAGAAGATATTCCCTCAAAAATAGAGTTTGGGGAACAAACAAAAGAAGTTTCCTTAATTTCAAATAATATCATCTCTCACGACTTTTACTTAGAGAGATTCTCAGATATTTTTGTTCAACTCTCTCGAGAAAATTTTTTGCCAGCATATTTGGGAACTTGTATTGAATTAGGAAAAGTTTATTTTTATGATCAAAGTAAAAATAGGTCCTGTATGACATCACTAAATATTACAGTAGCAGAATTTGAAAAAGAATTTCTTCTAACATATCAACAGGAATTTTACAAATATGAATCACTGCTAAATTCAGAACATCACGACATTAGCTTTTCATCAAATATTGAAAATCCATCAATTATTGTAGAAACAGATTTTTCTAGGGACTCGTTTTCATTAACAAAAGAAAAACAATTTTCAATAGATTTAGCTAAAGAATTAAGCATAGTACAACAACTCCAAGAAAATATAGTTAAAGTAACTACAAACCTTCAAGAGGAATTAACACGTTGTACTTCAAATCCAATTTCTTCAAAAAAAGCATGTGTTGAATCAATTGTAGAAGAGTATCTCAAAAAAGATATCGATGAGATATCAATTGACGTTTTCTACACAGAAAAAGAACAATATTATGAATTAGAAATAGACCTCTATGATACTGCTATAGAAAAAGAATTATTTTCTTTTGCAATGAAATTTGAAGACATTTCTCCTTTTTATCATATTGATTTCTCTTTTGAAGAGTATGCTCTTCAAAATGACATGATAAGAGTAACTATTGAGAGACCTAAAAATTTTGAAAAACCTCTTTATGGATATATTTTACTTTACTCTTATGATAATTTTTTTGATCCAACTTATGAAGGGTATG
>JAYYJK010000077.1:0-15482 GCA_036146255.1 Nanobdellota archaeon | reverse complement strand
CATATTTTCATTTTCTCCTTCTTTTGAAAACAAAGATATATAAAGATTTTAGACTCAAATTCACTATGCACTACATCAAAGATATATTTGAAGGTAATATTACAGAACATGCTCATAATAAATTTGTGAGATATTCTAAAGGATCTTTTGTTGGACCTCTTGTTAATATTAAAGCAATGTCTTCAGGAGTTAAAGTTTCAGCGTCATTTCACTTTGTTGACGAATTATTAATGCTAGCTACTCAAGTTATTGGAAATAGACAAGTTCATGTTAAAGGTTCTCTTGTTTGGAATTCTGATTTAGGTAGAGAATTAGAAGATTTAGGAATTAAATATTCAAAAGTTACAAAATCAAGAGGTATTTTTAAATATGTTTTAGATAATGAAGTTCCATTTAAAGAGTTTGTAAATACTTTTGGTTCTTATCACCTTTTATTAACTGTAAAAGAAGATGATTTGACATTTGTAACAAAATCTTCATTTCCAAAACCAAACAAAGAGTTTGGTCCTGATTTTGTTAAAGCTAAATTTCCAAAAGATTTTGCAGAAAAAATTATGGGGGAATTTGCATTTGACTGTCCATTAAAAACAAAAGAAATTAAAATTTCTCACCATATTAATATTGATGATATCGAACTTCCAAAAGATAGTAAAAATTTTGAAGAAGCTAGAAAGCTAGCAATTAGGAAAGGAAGTATTATTAGAATTACAGAAATTGATGGGGAGAGTAAAGAACAAACTATTGATGTAGAAGTTTAATTTCATATGCTAAAATTTGTGCCTTATTTTGATAAGGGGTAATTTTTCCAATTATTTCATATTCTCCTTTTTCCAATGTTGTGTTTAATGAAAACATGACTATGTCTATGTATGAGTTATTTTCTTTAAATGTCATATATAAATGATTATTGTATATTTTTTGTTTTACAAGGGTTGCTTCAAGTATTATTACTTTATTGGTATTTTTTAGAGTAATATCTTCTATTGGGTTTTTGTTAATATTCATTTTTTCTTGGAGTATCATACAAGATAGGAATAGAAGTAGCGTTGTGAGAAGATAATATTTTATTTTTTTTGATGTTAGCATTATTTCTTTACAGATTTTTTATTTTATAGATTATTACTTATTAATTTTCAATTTTTTTGCATGTTGTTATCCTATGTGATAAGAATTATTTATATTGTTTGTTCGCTTTTATTTTTCATGAAAATATATTTTTTGATAGTTTTGATGTTTTTTCTTGCTTCATGTGATATTGATAATGTGAAGACTACTTTGAAGATTGGTGCTGAGGTTTTGGAACTTATTGAAGAAGAACAATCAAAACCAATTGTGGTTTCGACGCTATCTAGAATTGAGGGTAATGTTGAGAGAGTTTATTTTTGTCCAAATGAGTCTTGTGATCTTGTTTTCCTAGACTTTTTGGAAGGGGCTCAATCAAGTATTACTTGTGCTCTTTATGAGTTGGATAATGAAAACATTTCTAATTTACTTATTGAAAAATATTCTAGCGGTGTTAGTTTATCTTTAGTTATTGATGATAGATATTTGGAGGAACACAGTATTGTTGATTTAGAAAAATCAGGAGTTGGGGTATTTTCAGATAAGAATAGGGGTACAAGATATAATAATTATATGCATCATAAATTTTGTATTGTTGATGATACAGAGCTATTACTCTCTTCAGCAAATCCTACGCAAAATGGACTCTATTACAATGATAATAATCTTTTGTTGCTGGAATCTCGAGAATTATCTCAGGAGTTTCAAAAAGAATTTGACCAATTAGTTGGTGGAAATTTTGGTTATAATAAAGTTCAAAAAAGATCAATAAAAGGTATTGTAGATGATATTGGAACATTTGATGTGTTTTTTTGTCCTCAAGATTTATGTGAACAAGAAATTTTAGATGTTTTACAAAAGGCAGAATCTGAGATTTTATTTGCAAATTTTGTTTTAACTTTGGATTCTATAGAAGATTTACTTATAGAAAAAGATTCACTAGGGGTTGAAGTTCAAGGTGTAATTGAAAGTAGGATGTACAAATCTAAAGGGTCAAGGGCAGAGGAGTTAGATGATATTTTTAATTTAACAAAAGATTCAAATCCAAAGACAATGCATAATAAATACTTTATTGTAGATTCAAGATATGTGGTGACTGGTTCTATGAATCCATCAAGTTCTGGTGTTAACTATAATGATGAATTTATGGTAGTAATTGACTCTGTTGAAATTGCTCAAGAATTTAGAGAGGATTATTTTAGAATCTCTCAATAATATTATTTATAAATTCTTCTTTCTTTTCTTTTTTATGGATAAAGAATTAAAAAAAGCTGCTGCAGATTTAAAAGCAGAGTTTAACTTAGGAAAAAACGGAATTACTGATACATTTTTAGATTCAATTAATAAAAACCTACAAGCTCATTCATTAACTAAAATTAAATGTTCTTTGGCAGAAGATAAAGATGCTCTGAAGTATTATGCACAAGAAGTTGCAAAAGAACTAGGGGCAACATTAGTCGAAACTAGGGGATATACATTTACATTGTATAAAGAATAATGACTTTAGATGATAGAATTATTGAGAGTACTCCTTTAGATGGCTTTTATAAAAAGCAACTTGCCTTATAACATTTTTCTTTAACTTTTAAGCAATATCTAAAAGAGACAAAATCATTAATTCCAATTGTTTCAAGAGTTTCTGCTAGAACGGGACTTGGTAATGGGTTGCTTATAAGGTATATTTCGCAGATGAGAAATCAGAAACCTTTCCTTTTATTGCCATATAACAGGGAGGAGACATATAAAAGATTATCCTTTATTTTAGATGAAGTTGATTTTGAATTGTCAACACAACTTTTAGATTATTTATTTATCGCAAACCCACAATTTAGAGATTTTTATATTAAGAGAGATAAATAATGTTTATTGTTAGAATTAAAGAAATTTAAGGGGTATATAATTCCCCTTTCTCTGAAAAATTTTACTTCTCAGGCATGATCCAAGCAGCTAATGCGTATGCAATAAGACCTGGAATTAATGCTGTAAAAATAATTACAAGAATTGTAACAATTCTTACTAATGTAGCGTCTACATTAAAGTACTTTGCAATTCCTGAACATACTCCAGAAATTTTTTTATCGGACATATTTTTTGTTAATTTTTTTGCCATAGTAAAAATAATGCGTTTTTATTTATAAAATATGTGAAAAAAGAGAATTTTTTTTTCAATACTTAACTGAATTAATACTTCAGTTTAATCTTTGGTTTACTTGATCCCAATTGATGATTTTGAAAAATTCTTGAATGTGTGCGGGTCTTTTATTTTGATAATCAATATAATATGCGTGTTCCCAAACATCCATAGTAAGTAATGGATTATACTTTTCTTCTACGATGTCCATGTATGTATTATCTTGGTTTGCTGTATTGTGGATAATCAAAGTTCCATCTTCTTTTTGTCCTAACCATGTCCAACCAGAACCAAATAGTGCAGCACCTTTTGCTGAGAATTCTTCAACAAATTTTTCATAAGATCCGAAAGATTCGTTAATTAATTCTGCAATTTTTCCTGTAGGTTTATTATTTTCATTTGGTGCTCTTAGTGATTCCCAGTAGAATTTATGATTCCAGTATCCCCCACCGTGGTTTCTAATTGCTGGAGATAATTTAGATACAATTTCAAATAAGTTAAGAATATCTTCTGTTTCGATACCTTCTGCTTCTAATGCAGCATTGAATTTATCAACATATGTTTGGTGATGTTTTCCATGATGTACTTGGAGTGTTTCACTTGAAATAACTGGTTCAAGTGCATTATGTTCATAAGGTAAATTTGGTAATTCAACTTTGAATGTTGCCATACTAATTGTAGTATTTCTAGGTATATAAAGGTAAGGTTTGAATTTAGAACTTTCATTTTTATTACTTAAGAGAAGTTATTTTAAGAACATTTATAAATTAAAATTTATGTGTTCTTTTATGCATCAGTATACGTTTCCTACGAGAGAAGAAGGATTTTCTCAAGAAGATTTAAATAACTTAAATAATAAAGGAAGAGAAAAAGGATTATACCCTCTAGTTTTTGGAAATGAAGTCCAAAGTGGAGTTCATTCAATTAGGACAAATTGGTGGGAAAATTCAGACATGATTTCTAGAATAAAAGAGCAATACATTCAAGAAAGTAGGTTAGGTGGCATCATAACTCCAATAGAGAGAGTTTCAGTTACTACAATTTTTCCGAAGGAAACAAGTGCAAGAATGAATGTTGTTTTAAATTCCTATTTCGAGGATTTTCACCAAAGTTCTTTTGGACTTTATCTAAACCAAAACTTTGATTTTGAAGAATCAAAGACTTTAGATTCTAGTATTTCTGGATTTACTACTGTTTTTTATACACATACATCTGGCCCTGAGGATTTTTTAGATAATTTAAAGAAAATAGAACATGAATTATTTAAAAAATAATTTTTGAAATTCTGAGGATAATTAACTTTATATACTAAAAAGGTTGTGTTTGTTTATGTTTGAGTTAAAAGATGGAAATTTAATTTTAAGGCAAATAACTCAAGAAGATATTTTACCAATTGCATCAGAGTTGAAACAGACATATTTTAAAGATAAAGATCTTCACAAAATTATTTCTTTTTTAAAAAGCAAAGCTAGGATGGGCCCTTATTTCCAAACAAGTGGAGAATTATTTTTAACAATATCTTATGAGGGTGAATGTGCGGGTTTGATTTCCTTAGAAAACTATGATTCTGAATTTAAAGATGCCTCAATTAATTGTTTTATAATTAGGGAGTTTCTTTCAAAAGGAATTTCTAGAAAAGCTACTTTACTTTTTATGAAGTATCTCTTTGTTGATTCTTCTCTTAACCAATTAAATCTCTATATTGATAAAAAAGTGACTGGTCCTATTCCTTTATTTCGGGAGTTAGGCTTCAAGAAAAAGTTTTACCTGAATTTAAAGAAAAATTTATATGTTATTACAAGAAAAACATATCTTGATAAATATTGTTAGCTTGAAAAATAAATAAATTTATTTATTCATCAACTTCATGATCTGTTGCGATTCTCTCGATTCTCTCAACATGGTCTCCATCGGCTAAGTTAACGATTTTAACTCCTTTTGTGTTTCTTCCAATGATTCTTACATCACTAACCGGTGTTCTGATGATTTTACCTTGGGATGTCATAATGAGGACTTCATCTTCTTCTCCTACTGCTTTCATTGTTACAACTTTACCATTTCTAGCGTCAGTTTTGATATCAATTACTCCTCTTCCTCCTCTTTTAATTGTTGGGTACTCTGAGAGTAGTGTTCTTTTTCCAAATCCTGCTTCTGAGATAGTAAGCATTGTTTTTCCAGGTCTTGCTAGTTCAATACCTACTACTTCTTCACCATCTTTGAGATTCATGGACTTAACTCCTCTTGCAGTTCTTCCAAGTACTGAGAGGTCTTCTTGTTTAAATCTAATTGAATATCCAACATTTGATTCGATGATAATGTCTTCTGTTGCTGTTTTTGTATATAACACGCTAAGTACAGTGTCTCCTTCATCTAAATTAATAGCTTTGATACCACCAGATCTTGGTTTTGCAAAGTTTGACATATCTGTTTTTTTAATAATTCCCTTTTTAGTTAGGAACACTAGGTATCCTTCATTTAAATTTGAAACATTAATTACATTAGTGATTTTTTTACCCTTTAGGTCGATGTAATTAACAATAGGTCTTCCTTTAGATTGTCCAGTTACTGCAGGCACTTCATATGCTTTCATCCAGTTAATATTTCCATCGTTTGTGAAGATTAGGAGTGAATCTTTGGAGTTTGCAACAAAGAGGTTTTTAACAATATCTTCATCTTTTATATGTGCATTGATACCTTTCCCTCCTCTTTTTTGAGATTTGTATGATTCAAGAGGTACTTTTTTAATGTAGTCATTTTGTGTAATCATAATTACTAAATCTTCGTCTTGAATTAAATCTTCAACAGAAATATTTGAGTCATCTGAGATTAATGTTGTTTTTCTTTCGTCCCCAAATTTTTCTTTTATTTCTAGGCATTCATCTTTAATAATTTTATATTGTTCGGAGTCATTATCTAAAATAAATTTAAGTCTTGTAATTGCTTTTAGGATTTCATCATATTCTTCTTTGATTTTTTCCATTTCAAGTCCAGTTAATTTTTGTAATCTCATATCTAAAATTGCTTGAGCTTGAAGTTCGGAAAATGAATATTTAGCCATTAATCCTTCTTTTGCTTCAGAACCTGATTTTGATCCTTTAATGAGTGCAATAACATCATCAATATTATCTAGTGCAATTTTGAGACCTTCTAATAGATGGAGTCTTTCTTCTGCTTTTCTTAGATCATATGTTGTTCTTTTAATTATCACATCTTTCCTAAATGCAATGAAATTGTGCATGTATTCAAGTAGGTTTAAAATTGTTGGAACACCATTTACAATTGCTAACATTTTAGCTGAGAAGTTTCCTTTAAGAGCAGTAAATTTGTAGAGTTGATTGAGTACAATATTTGGATCAACATCTTTTTTAATTTCAATTACAATTCTAATTCCTTTTTTATTTGATTCATCACGAATATCTGTTATGTCTTTTATTTTTCCTTCTTTTGCTAAGGCAACCATGTTGTTAATAAGTGTTAACTTGTTAACTTGGTAAGGTAGGGCCTCTACAATTACTGCAGATTTACCTTTACCAATATCTTCTGTTGAACAAATTGCCTTCATAGTAATTGACCCTTCTCCAGTTAGGTAGAAGTCTTGAATTCCTTTATTAGATAGGATGGTAGCACCTGTTGGAAAATCAGGACCTTTAATAATATTTTTTCTTACAAGTTCTTCTACTGTTTGTTCAGGATTATCAATTACATCAATTGCTGCATTTAGTAACTCTGTAATGTTGTGTGGAGGAATATTTGTAGCCATACCTACTGCAATTCCTTGAGACCCATTTGCCATTAATGTTGGAATTTTTGTTGGGAGTACTGTTGGTTCTTCTACGGTTTCGTCGAAGTTTTTTTGCATAGGTACTGTTTCTTTGTCAATATCTTGAAGAAATTCTTGAGTAATTTTCATCATTTTTGCTTCAGTATATCTATAAGCAGCCGCGTTATCACCATCAATTGATCCAAAGTTTCCCTGACCATCTACTAAAAGATATCTCATGTTCCATTCTTGTGCCATACGAACCATTGCATCATACACAGATGAATCTCCGTGAGGGTGATACTTTTTTAATACTTCTCCAACAACTCCGGCTGATTTAGAATATTTTTTATTTGGGTGAAGCCCTTCTTTGTGCATTGCATATACAATTCTTCTGTGAACTGGTTTTAGTCCATCTCTTACGTCGGGAAGTGCCCTTCCTACAATTACACTCATAGCATATCTTAGATATGCATCTTTCATTTCTTCTTCAATGAAAATATCTTGAGTTCTTAGATTTCTATCCATAGTAATTTTTTAAGTTGGGGGGTTTAATGGTTTTGTTACTACTTTTTTAAGTGAATTCTTCTTTTTGGAACTTTTGATTAATTAAAGTGTCTGAGAGCTCTATATTAAAGAGATTTATTTTTGTTACTTAAGAGTAACATTTAAAAGTATTTCTTAGTTTCTATTACTTATGAATAACATAGAAAGTTTTAGGGGGTCAATTTATAATAGTAAAAGATGCTCAAATACACCGTTAGAAAAATTAGTTGAAGAATCAGATAAACAGAAATTGAATTTGAATAAGTCCTGGAGGCAACTAGAAAACTCAGATAGAAATTTATCTGTTAAGGGCTTAATTAGAGATAAACATGATACATTTGAAGGATATAGGCCACTTACTATAAATAAATCTTCTTCAGGAAAAAAAGGTGGGTTGGGAATTGTCGCAGGAGTAGTTACGGTAGGGTTGGCTGCTACGATTCTTTATGGAGTTTTTAGCGATAACCAAGCGCCTTCACAATCTAATTATAATCCTGAGACTGGGAGATATCAACTAAAAGAGTAATCACGTATTCTTATAAAGATAAAAATACTTTTTTATTTATGGACTTAGATACTGTTAAAACTTTTATTTCTTCTTTTACTGTTAATGAAGAAGAAGTAACTTCGTTTTTAGAGAATAAAAAACTCTTTGTTAAATTTAACCATATTTTTTTAGTTGAAAAAGGGTTTTCTGGGAAAAAGGTATGTGATAATCAATTATTATACATTCAATTAGAGAGACTATTACCTTCTAAATACTTCTTATTAGAATTAAAAGACTTAGTCTCAAGATCTTTATTTTTAAAATCAAGAGATGTTTCCTTAAAGTTTCTTTACGGGAAAGATTTACCTGCTCATTTAGATTATGGAGTAAAACTAGAAGAAGGAAAAAGATACTTAGTTGATTTTCAAGGAGAAACTCTAGGTTATGTTCAATGCATAAGTGAGAATGGAAATTTGAGACTTGTAAATGAGTTTCATATTGGAAAATATTTAAAAGAAGGAAATTAAATGTCTTGTATTTCTTAAATCTTTTAATCATTTATAGTGTAATATTAACACATAATAGGAAAACTTATAAAGCTTTAATTATTATATATATCTATCCAATTAAAACAAGCGAGTCTTTAGTTGATTTCACTTAGTGTAAAAAAAACAATAAAATGAAAGGTATAAACAATAACTGGTGGATTCATCAGAATAAAAAAAGAGGAATTGAACATGTAACTTATAGAAACAATATAGAAGAAAGATCAAGAAGAGGAGTAGAGCAATTTTTGTTTCCATCATTAATTGAAGTAGAGAATAATTTTCAAAATCAATATTCTATTAAGTGTATTAATTACACTTTAAATAAAAATTTACAATATTTACATTAAAAAAATGAACAATACAATATCAAGAGAAGAATTTGCAAAGGGAAAAATTGAAATTCCTAGACCTTTAAGTGGGGATGCATATACAATTGCAGGAGAAGCTTTAGCTGACCAAAAAGCTAGAGATAAATCAGTTTATGGGGTTATGTTTAGAAGATCTCCTAAAGATGCACCAGAATTTCAAGGTGTTGCACAAGATGATAGGATGGTATCTTTTGGTTTAGTTGATTATATTAGAAATAATTTAACTAAACAGGTTACACGAGAGCAAGTTGATGAGGCAGAAAAGTTTATGCAAACAGCTCATGCTTTTGGAGGTCCCCTTAACTTTGATAGAAGGCCATGGGATAGAGTAGTAAACGAATTTGATGGATACTTACCACTTAAAATTCAGGCACTACCTGAGGGATCAACTTTCTATAAGAATGAACCAGTTGTTCAAGTAGAATCATTAGATAAAGGATTTGGTGAAATTGCTGCATTAGTTGAGGCAGACATGCTTGGGATGGTTTCAACAGGAACTGCTAGGGCAACGCTTGAGAGACATATGCTTGAGAGGTTCTTAGATTATGCTAAGGAAGATATGCCAAATGCAACAAGTGAAGATCAATTACTTGCTGCAAGACTTATGTGTCATGATTTCTCAAAAAGAGCATATGAAACTCCAGATGGTTCTGAGTTTTTAGGAAAAGCACACTTATTATCCTTTCCAGGAACAGATAATTTTGATGCTGCATATGCAGCATATAAAGAAAATGGAGGGAAAGCTGTAGGTTCATCAATTGCTGCTCTAGCACATAGAATTGTTATGGGATATGATACTGAGCAAGAATGCTTTGATAATTTAAGAGAAGTAGCTGGTCCGGGAGGAATCGCATCATACTTAGCAGATACTTATAATTTTAAAAAAGCAGTTTCTGAGAATTTGGTTCCAATGGCACTAAAAGCCTCAAAAACAGATGGAGGAATTTTAGTTGGAAGACCAGATTCAGGAAATCATCTAGAGAACTCAAAATATATATTAGATCAAGCGCGAGAAAATGGTTTGTATAAAGTACAAAATAATGGACGTCTTGCTATGACTAATTTATCTAAAATTTCAGGAGATTCAATGGATTGGTTAAAAACTAAGGCTACTATGGACATGCAAATAGAGAATAATTATTCTCCAGTTAACTGTGGAATCGTAGGAATGGGAGGGTGGTTTAAAAGAACTCCTACAAGAGATACATTAAGTACAGCATACAAACTTATGGCAAAAGGAGAGAATTTAGAATCAGAAGTTAAATTAGCTGACACATTAGCAAAAATGAGTGTTCCAGGACCAGTTCAAATTTTAAGAGGTCAAGGTACAGATCAACCTTCAACAATAATGCATTATGAAACTCCAGTTGCAGGAGTTAATACTTTAGAAACGTTTTATGACGCTTCAAAACCAGGAGTTGAGAAATTCTGTGATCCATTATTAGAATCGTTTGGAGTAAGATCCCAAAGAGTAATTGAAGGTTTTGCAAATGCACCCTTGGAACAAAGAGTTTTGAGTGATGAAATTATCCAAATTCAACATCAAGTCTTAGCAGATCACGGTAGATCATTTAGTGATTATAAATATTAGAGGTAAAAAAAATGTACAATAAAACAGCATTATGGGTCGGAAGATTTCAACCTCCTCATTTGGGACATTTTGATGGTGCAAAACAAATTCAAGAATCAGGAATTGAGAAATTAATTATTGGAATTGGTTCTGCGCAAGAAAAAAATACTTTAAAGAACCCATTTACATTTCAGGAAAGAAAAGAAATGTTAGAGTTGGGATTAGACAAAGTACTTTCAATCAATTATGAAATTGTAGCACTTCCAGATATGCCAACTGATGAACAATGGACAAATCATATTTACTCATTATTACCAGGAGAAAAAGAAGGCTCTTGGGAAGATAAAAAAGTTGGAAGTAAATATTCATTTGGAACTGTTTTTTCAGGGAATCCTTGGGTTCAAAATTGTTTTGAACAATTTGCTTCAATTCAAACATTAAATGAAAATAGGGTTTCTTTATCAGCTTCAACACTTAGAGAAAATATTGGAAGATATGAAGATATCTCAGAAGATACATATCCGGAAATTGTTGATTATATTCACTCAGTAAATGGTCAAAAAAGATTAGAACAATTATTACCTAAACCAAAAAATCCAGAACTTGCATGTGATGCAGTTATTGAATATGGTAATGGAATTGTTTTAATAGAGAGAAAAAATCAACCTTATGGACTAGCTCTACCAGGTGGATTTATTGATTATGGTGAAAGTGCAGAGCATGCAGTAGTTAGAGAAGCAATGGAAGAAACTTCTTTGAAATTTACAATTGAAGATCAATTAAAGTTTTACTCAGATCCAAATGGAGATTCTAGAAGACATATTGCAACAGTTGCATATTATGGAAAAGGACAAGGAGAGTTAGTTGCAAGTGATGATGCTCTTAGTGCAAAAGTTATTGATCCAAATAACCTTGGGAATGTAAACTTTGCATTTCCAAGACACAAACAAATCATTGAGGATTATGTTGCTAGAAAACAAATTTGTAACAATCTTAATAAATATGAAATTAGAGAATAGAGTTATGGAAAAAACAGACTTTGAAGATTTCGCATTGCCTCTTGTTCAAAGTCTTGCACTTTTTATTAAAACCAAAAGATCTTTAATGAAAGTTGAAGTAAAGAAAGATTCCAGTTTGGTTACAAATTTAGATAAAGAAGTAGAGTTAAAATTAAGGGAGGCTTTTTCTCAAAAATATCAAGATTTGAACATTGTTGGAGAAGAATTTGAAGATAAGAAAGGAACTTCGGAATATTCTTTGTATATTGATCCTATTGATGGAACTTCTGCTTTTGTATCTAAAGGTTATGATTATGCAATTTCTTTGGGTGTTTTAAAAAATGGTATTCCTCATTATGGTTTAGTATATGATGTTGCAAATGATTTTTATTATATGAATGGTGAAACTAATGCAAAATTGAATTCTTCCAATGAGCTTTACATTCAAGGAAATCCCAAGATTCAAAGATTAAATTTTTCGGGTTTAATTATAAAATATAGTCCTGGTTTTGCAACAGCACTTGGTTTGATTAGGCCTAGTTCTGGTTCTATTCGCTCATATATTCAAACTTCTAAAAATATTAAAAAATGGGATTTTATAGGTGCTCTTGGTCATTTGAAATATTGTGATCATATTGAGATTGACTTTTTACAGGAAGGAGTTTCTATGGACACTAACTTTTTAGAAAAAAAAGAAGTAATAGGACTTATTTCTTATAGAAAAGATGACTCTAAATTTGAGCATTGGTACTCTCAAAATAAAAAAAATTTACAGAGGTTAATTTAAATCCATCTTTTTGCTTTAAGCGGAGTTTCTTTTGTTCTTTCGATAAATCTATGATATTTTGCAGGCCTCATTCTTCCTTCTTTTTTGAATTCTTCAAGCTCTTCTAACATTTCTAATTCATGAATTTTCTTTCTAAAGTTTCTTTTGTCTAATTTTTTTTCTAGAATTATTTCATATACTTTTTGTAATTCTGCTAAAGTAAATTTTTCAGGTAAAAGCTGAAATGCAATATTTGAATATTCAATTTTATTTTTTATTCTCTCAATTGCAAGTGAGATTATTTTTTTATGATCAAATGCGATATTTTCTTTTTGAATTTCTTGTATAGTCATCCAAGTAGATTCAGAATATTTTTCTGATGATATTAGATTTTGATTTTGAATATCAATAAGTGCATAATATGCAATAGAAATTACTCGACCTCTCTCATCTCTTTCAACATCCCCAAATGTAAATAATTGCTCTAAGAAAATATTTCCAATATTTACATCTCTTTTCAGTAAATTTAATGCGTCTTCTTCTAATGAATTCTCTCTAGATGCAAACCCTCCTGGGAGAGAATAATGATTTAGGTAAGGTGCTTTTGTTCTTTTTGATAATAGAACTTTTAATGATTCATTTTGAATTGTAAGAATTACAATGTCAATTGTTATTGATATGTCTTGTTCGAATTTAGTAGTGTAATTTTTTTCGTGAAAAAAAAAGTCAGAGATAAATGTATTATGATTGAATGCAAGCTTAGGTACTGAGTTTTTATTAAAAAATCTAAGTTCTGAATTAGAAAATAGTTTTAATGTTTCAATTGAATCTAAATTAGTTTCTAATAAAAAAATAGTAGTATTTCCTCCTTTTGAATCATCACCTGAATCATAGGTCCTAATTTGTTTTAATGTGAATTTTTGTTTTGAAGAATGAGTAATATTTAGATTATTAATTTTGCAAGAGAAACCAGCTTTTTGTTTTAATATTCTCTCAATTGCAGCATCAAATGATTCAAATTGTAGCTGTCCCCCTCCAACTAAAGAAAATAAGTTTTGAAAAGGTTCTTTATCTCTTTTTTTAAGTAAAATATTTTGATTTTTGTCTACAATAATTATGTCAATTGAAGAGAGAGATTCCATATTAGTGTAGAGTTTACATTATTTATATATGTTTTGAAAATTTTTTTGAAAATTTAATTTCCTCTGAGTGTTTCAGCTTCTAATATTCTGTTAATTGCAATTGAATAACTCGCAGATCTAAGTGTTGTATTTGTATCTTCAACGTGGTATTTAACTTTTTTGTAAGCTTTTAAAATATAATCTTTTAATTCTACTTTTACTTCATCTTCACTCCAATAAAGGTATTGTCTATTTTGTACCCATTCAAAATAAGATACAATCACCCCACCTGCATTTGCTAGAATATCTGGAATTACTTCAATTCCTTTATCTTCTAGAGTTTGATCTGCTTCTACAGTAATAGGACCATTTGCAACTTCTACAATTGTTTTTGCTTTAATGTTATTTGCATTTTCAGATGTGATTTCCCCACCAAGGGCTGCCGGAATTAAAATATCGCACTCAAGTTCAAGTAGTTCTTTATTAGTAATTTTTTTAATTCCATCTTTTTCTTCATAATCTGAGAAATGTTTTCTTGATTGTTTATATCCAATAAAGTGATCTACTTCAAGACCTTCTCTATTGTAGAGTCCAGATGAAGAGTCGGAAATTGCTACTATTGTGAATCCTAAATCTTGGAGTTCTTTTGCTAGGTGAGATCCGGCATTTCCAAATCCTTGAATTGCAACTTTAATTTCTGATTTATCCTTTACATCTTTGTATTTTTCTTCAATGATGTAGAATGCACCTAAACTTGTTGCAACATCTCTTCCTTTAGATCCTCCAAGTTTAAGAGGTTTACCCGTTACAATTCCTGGAGCTTTGAATCCTACGAGCTTTTCATATTCATCAAGCATCCACCCCATTACTTTTGGATTTGTATTCACATCTGGTGCAGGGATATCAACATCTACTCCAATATATTTATGGAGTTCTCTCATATATCCACGAGTTACTCTTTCAAGCTCTCCTTCAGATAATTCTTTGGGATTAATCCTTACACCACCTTTAGCACCTCCATAAGGTAATCTAACAAGTGATGTTTTAAGAGACATTAAAAATGCAAGTTGAGTAACTTCTGAGAGGTCAACTGTTTCATGAAACCTAATCCCACCTTTTGTTGGTCCTAATGCGTCATTGAATTGAACTCTAAATCCACTAATTACTTCAATTCTTCCATCATCCATTTTTACAGGATAATTAAATTGAAATACTCTTCTAGGATTAGATAAGAGATTAAAATTATTATTCTCGATATTTTCTCTTTCTTTTACTTTGTCAAGTTCATTTTGACAAGATTTACATATTACATATGGATTTTTTTTATATGATGTCATAAGTTATTATAGATTCTTTTTTTTATAAATACTATTTTTAATTGATAATGATGAATTTTTATGAACTCTTTAAAGTGTTCAAATCTTAACTCAATTATGCTCATTTAAGTTTATATTTATAAGGTTAAATAAAATTCTGATCTTAAATTTACGAAAATAAAATTTTACTATTATTAGTTTAAGCAATAATTTATAAATCTGAAATTTTTAAGATATCTCTGTATGAAAGAATCTACAAAAAAGAAAACAACTGTTTCAAAAACAACAGTTCCTTCTAAGGCTGTTAAAACAGAGTCTTCAGAATCAAGTACTACTACATTATTATTAGTTGTAATTCTGATTTTAGGAGTGATTCAATTACTTGTTACATTAACAATGATTGGAGGAGGGAATTCAGGAATTTCCTCAGAAGCTGAAGAAAAAATCGATAGATTAGATAACTTCTTTGCATCAAATGCTCCAGGATATGGAAGCGAGCCAAGTGCACCTTCAGCAGGAGGACAAGAAGTAGCACCTTCAGCTCCTCAAGTAGGAGAGCCAGATATTGAAAATAGACCTACATTAGGTTCAGCTGATGCACCAGTTACAATTGTTGAATATTCAGATTTTGAATGTCCATTCTGTGCTAGATTCTACTCAGATGCTTATCAACAATTAAAAGAGACATATGTTGAATCAGGAGATGTAAAAATTGTATTTAAAGACTTCCCTCTATCATTTCACCAATTAGCAGAACCAGCAGGAATTGCAGGTAAATGTGTATTTAGAGAAGCAGGAAATGATGCATT
>JAYYJK010000076.1:0-6670 GCA_036146255.1 Nanobdellota archaeon | reverse complement strand
GAGTTAAAGAAAAACTAAATACTTTAGTAATTGATTCTCTAAGAAATCCTTTTCTTTGTTTAAATTTTAATAAGATTTCTTTTTGAGTTTCACTTAGTTTTGATACTTCAATTTTTTCATTAAATTCCCTAAGGGGATTTTCAGAATTATTTTGTAAATACTCTAGTCCTTTATCATTTATACTGAGCATAATACCATTATCTTTTTTGACTGATTCGATGAGCTTATTTTTTTTAAGCTCTCCCATAGCAGAACCAATTAATTCTTTTGGAATTTCATTCATAGCTTGAGATTTTTCTTTGAGAAGTTTGAGTACTTGAATTTCTGGCAAATCAGTACCAACATATTCAAAACCAAATTTATCAAGTTCAATAGAGGAAATTTCTTTTTTAATAAAAGTAGTAATCTCTCTTTGTTCTAAAAGTTGAATAGCAGTAGTTACTTCATGAAGTTCCATTGATGAATTATTTGCAACTTCTTCAAGAGAAGTAGTAGATAATAAAAATGGAAGTACTCTTCTCTCAAGTTCTGAAAGCGAGTAAATAAGTTTTTTTACCTCAGATGAGTTCATAGTAAATTTTGTCATTGTTATTATTTAAATATTATGTATAATTATTAGTAATATTTTCCCTATCAGGTGTTGATTGCATCACAGGATTAACAAGATAATCATCATTTGGTGTGTATGCAATAACATTGATCCCTAGCTCATTTAACTCAAAAATTTTATTTCTATAAGTTTTCTCAGAACAATTACCAAGTTCTAATAAATAGTGTTGTGCAAAAGTTCGATTTAGAGAATCCATTGATTCACATTGTTTGTGCATAGCTTCTTGCTGATTAAGAAAATCATCTATAGAACCAATTTGAAATGGTTTACCTTCTATTAATACTTGTAATTTTTCATTCATTTTACATATACAAGATTCAGAAATAAGTTAGTTTAAAGTCCCACTCATCCAAATCTTAGAGGATAGGTGAGACTTAATTTAGAATAAACACTACTAATAAAAAATATCTGATATATTCAATTGATTTAGTGAGTGTTTTGTTCATCAAGTATACATTATCATTTTATTGGTTTAAATACTTTTCTCAAATAAGAATGAGGATTCACACATATTATTTCTTCTCCACTAAATAAATCAAAGAAAAGCTTATAAACATGAGAATGCGATTTTCATGTATGGCAAAAGAGACAAAAGAATCTTCAAGATTAGATACTTTTTACAAAGAAATAGGAAAATTACCTCAGGAAATAAAATCTAAATTAGAACAACATATTGATTTTTTTGAACAATTTTCAGCATTAGTTAATGAAAAAGCACTAGGAAAATCAATGGGTTTTTATATTACTCCATCAATTGAGATGAAAAATAATCAACCAATTCCTAATTTCGATAAATTAACATTTAATTTTTTATTAGATGATTTTGAAAAACCAATTCAATTTTTTGATCCAAAGCTATTATTGGGAGAAGAATTTGATAAACATTTAATTGAAGAAAAGAAAAAAGATCAATATAATCAAGAATATGCAACTTATAAATTTAAAGCTAATGAATCCATAACATTTCAAGGGTCAAGTATCTCAATGCTTAGAGAAAATTGTTTTGACTCAGTGTATGATGATCTAAAATCTCTTGGATCATCATTTGTATTTGAAGATAGTAGAGGATTTATCTCGGCTCTAAAATCAATTGATATTCACAGAAACATGCTTCTACAAAAATTTGAAAAATATGTAGTAGTATATGCTGGAGCAGGTTCATGGCTTAGAGGAGAAAAATCAAATGACTTTGATGTATTTGTAGTAGTTGATGATACAGATGTTAAGAGAATGTCTAGAATGCAGGTAAAAGATCAACTTACAAGAATTATTTTACAAATGGCTCAAGAAGTTGCCCAATTAACAGGAATTCAAGTTCACGCACAAGTATACCTATTAACTGATTTCTGGGATGCACTAAAAGATGCTCATCCAGTAATGTTTACATTCCTAAGAGATGGTGTGCCATTTTATGATAGAGGACTCTAAAATTCATGGAAAGAACTTTTAAAATTAGGAAAAATCAGACCATCTCCTGAGGCAATTGATATGCACATGAATGTAGCATATCAGTTGACAGATAGAGCAAAAAAACAACTCTCAGAAATAGTTATGACTGATCTCTATTATGCAGTATTAAATCCAGCTCAAGCAATATTGATGCTTAAAGGATTTAACCCAACAACTCCAAAAGAAACAGTTAAAATCTTCAAAGAAGTTCTTTTAGAAAAAGAAAAAGTAGTTTCTCAAAAAGATGTTACAATTTTAGAAGACACAATTGCCTTATTTAAAAAAATTGAACATGATAGAGAAACAGAAGTTAAAGGAAAAGATATTGATAAAATGCTTAAAGAAGCAGACTCATTTCTAAAAAACATGAAGTCTATGTTTGAAGAAATCAATGATGAAAAAACAAAAGAATCAGTTCTCTCAGCATATGGGGAATTACTAAATCAAATGAGAACTCTTCCAGGATATTCAGATATCTCTGAAAAAGAAATCATATCAGTTTTTGAAAGAGAATATGTTATTTCTGGAAAATTATCTCCAATTGTTAAAAAATCTCTCACTTCAATTGTTAAAGGGAAAAAGGATTTTGATTCTGGAAAAATTACTACAACTGAGGTAAATAAAGTACTCAAAGATGTAAGGGTAGTATTAGCAGAAATTAAAGAATATAGAGATAAGGCAGTACTCTCTGAGCTCTCAAAAAGAAAATTAACTCTCTCTTATGGAGAAAATAAAACTTGTGAGGTTTTCTCATATGGAGGTGTAGTTATTGCAATTGATAATGTTTCAGGAGATGTTTTTGAGAAAAAAGAGAAATCATTTGAAAAAATTGAAACAACAAAAGACTCTTATGTGGATACTTCAAAGTATGCATCATTACAACTCTCAGAAGAACTATTATCTCAGTTAAAGGAACTCTTTAATTCAGATTCAATATTTATTTAATTTTCTTTTTCTTTCATTTATTCATTGTTGCTCTAGTAGTCCCTAGTTTTTGGTGGATAAAATTTATAAGGATTTATATCGATTTTCACTTATGTTATCTAAAATATGTATTGTCTTTGGTATCTTACTCTCATTATTCTTACCAATTCATGCTTCTTGTCTTTTTGATTCACAAGAAGAAAGTTGTCAAATCTACTATTCAACACCTACAGATGTGTCTTTAGTACAAGATTCCTCAGTTAAACACAGTGATGTTATTATCTACAATACAAAAACTCCTCAATTAGAATATGATGTGATTCAAGAGTCACAAAACTCATACTCATTAAAAAACCCAATTATTGACTCAGGAGAATATATTGCATTTGCACAAGGATATGATAAATACAATGAACAAATAGTATCATCTTCATCTTCAGTATTTGTTAATTTATATGCTCCAAAGCAACCAATTCTTCCATCTTTAATTACAACTTCATCCATTTCAGGTAGAGCTCAGTTTTCAAGTGATACTATTGTCGCAAGAGATGTTAATGGAAATCTATTAGCTGAAGCTCAAGTGGGTGATGATTTATTATTTACAATTGAAGTAAATCTAAACTCACCTAGTTTTGTTGAATTTGTATCAGTTTCTCCAAATGGTTTAGAGTCTGCCCCATTGAGAAGATATGTTTATGCATCAAACATCCCACAACAAGCAATCTCTTCAATAGAGTCATTTGATTTTGATGAAAATAGTATTGAAAAAGCAAATTCAATAATCAATAAAATTACTTTTGAGAGAAATTTCTTCATCTCAGGTACTGCTATTGCTAATCAGGGAACAATATTTTATCTAAATGGGCAAAAAGTAGCTATTGTAGACAATTCATTTGGACATTTCATCGAATTAAATGTAGGTAAAAATATTATTGAAGCAAGATCTAGATCTGGAGAGATATTAGATTCTTATCAAGTAACTTATGATAATACTCTATTTTCATTTCAAGAATTAAATACTCAAAAAGTATTTCAAAACAGTTTCACAATTTCAGGAAAAACAACTCTTAGAGAACATTTTGTAGTGTTTGTTGATGGAGAGTATATTTCTGAAATTTATCCTCAAGAAGATAACACTTTTTCATTTTCAGGTACATCTCAAAATAAAAAAGTAATAGTAGAATTTTTTGGAGAAGACAATGCATATGAAGTATTTACATTATACAAAGACGAAGAGCCTCCAACAATTATTAGTCATAATCATGTTAAACAAGTAAGTCCCTCTACATTATTATTTTCTATTGAAGATGATGTGGGAATAGATTATTCATCAATTACTCTACAATATGGAACATCATCCCAACAGCCTTCAAAAAGGTTTGGAAATTATATAGTATTTGATATCTCTCAATATGATGGAGATTTAATTGAATATACAATTACCGCAGAAGACTTAGTTGGTAAAACCTATAGCGGTGGAGAATCAATTTCATTTAGTGATCAATCACAATTAGATATAATGATTCAACCTCAAAGTTCTGAAACTAAAGTTTATGGTAAAAAATTATTCTCAAAAAACAATCAAGTTGATATTAATCTTAAAACAAATGGTGCAATTGCATTTAAACATATTTATGTTGATGGAGTAGATCATACTTCATATTCAATTATTTCAAAAGAAAAAGTGGAACTCTATGATATCACTTTACCTAATTCTCGAGGAGAAATTACATTTCATTATGTTGATTCGGAAAATAGAGACTATCAAAAAAATTATGAGTATCATGTAGAAGAAAATCAAGTTCAAGTTATCATTGATTCTATGACTCAAATTTCTCGTGGTAATTCTAATTTACCAGAAACCTATGTAAAAGTTTCAGGAATAATAAATCATTCTCTCTTTGATTGGAATACTTTTACAATCAATAATGCTTTACCTTCATTTTTCACATCAAATAATTATTTTGAAGCTTATGTTAATGTTGAAGAAAAAGATATTAGTTTTACTGGTACTTCCATTGTAGGTAATTCAATTGCAACACCTAGATTAAATGATAGAGTATCCTTAGATACTTCAACTCCTCAAATTACTTTAGAAAAAAATAATGTTTCTCTCTCAGGTTTAGTACAATCAAGTTTTATTGGATATGAGGAAATTATTTTTTATCAAAATGTTGACTACAAAAGAACATATTTAGAGGATCAATTTTCTCTTCCTTTAGAACAACGTCCAGGTCTTCAAAAAATTTCACTTGAAGCTAGAAATCAATTTTCACAAGAATCCTATAAAGTATCAATTAATGAAATAAATGATTATTTAGTACCTCTGGCATATAGTATTGTAAATGATAATATGTTAGAAATCCACATTGATGGTACACATTCACAAATACTCTCTGCAAGTATTAACGATATTGAAGGAAATTCAGTACCTTCATCTTCATGTACTTCTTACTTTCTAGGTGGAAGGTGCCTAAGTGTACAACCAGGAGAATATCTTGTTGAGACAAAAGATAATCAAGGAAATACTTATTCTAATAGTCCTCTAAGTATTTCAACATTTGAAGATTTAGTATCTTTTGAAAAAATTTATTTACATGGAAATGATTTTTATACAACTCAAAAAGAAACATCTATTTCAGGAACAATTGTTTCTAACAAAAAAGTAGTCTCAGTATCTATTCCAACAAAAGGAGAATGTTTATTTGATGGAGTTAATTTTATTTGTGAATTTGAAACAGGTATTGGTCATCAAGAATATTCAATTGAATTAACTTATGATGATGATTCAACAACAATTATTGAAGAACCTCCAATTGTAATTGTTCGTCCAGGAGAAAATCCTCTAGAGTTTGAAGTAACTTTAGAATCAGGTGTAAGTCAATTTGGAGAATCTTATTATTTCTTTGATGATGAAATTATTGCTCTTGCATCTTTAAATTCAGATGCTTCATTGAGTTATTTCATAAATGGTGAAAAAATAACCTATGGTGATATTGATGAGGGGGAAACATCAGTATTAATTGATTTAAGTTCTCAAATACAAGGAAGAGATAGGGCAAAATTAGAAGTATTATTTAGGGCAGAAAGTGAAGATATTAAAGACACATCATTATTTACCTTAATTTATGATAAATCAAAAGAATTATTATTAGATATTTTTATTTCATAATCTCTTAGAGATTAAATAAAAATAATGCTATGCATGTAGAAAGAATCAGACCTCCTACAATATCATAAATATCATGTCTTTTTTTGTGAATTCTCTGATAACAAACAATTACATAAATACCTACTAAAAATAAAGTAAATTCTTGTGATTTGATATATGTAAATACTGAGAACATAATAAATGAAAACCTAGCTGAATGCATTGAAGGAAAACTTGAAGCTTTTATTTTTTCAAGAATATTAGAAAATTTTTCTCTCTTTGGCCTTTCCTTAAATAAAAATAATCTAATTGGAATTGCAATTAAAGTAATTCCTACCAATCCATATGTCAACAATAAACTAAATTCAATTTCTCCTAAAAAGTACATTGCTAAAATTAAAACAATATAGAGCTGTATGCTTCCTAATTTAGAAATTATTGTAATACTCTCATCAAATACTTTGTAAATATATGAATTAATACTATCCATAAAAAAATAATCGAAATCTAATTTATATACTTTAGGAAGTGATGTA
>JAYYJK010000075.1:0-3829 GCA_036146255.1 Nanobdellota archaeon | reverse complement strand
AGCACCTAAATCTAAATTCATATCTTGTAAATGTTGACAAGTTATAATAATATAAGGATCTGCTAAAGTACCTGTACCTCCTGAGAAAGGAAAGACCATAAAGATTGATGTTAGGAATAAAAACAATAATAGTAAAAATTTTAAATTTTTAAACATAAATAATTACATATGTTTTCTTATTTAATAATTTGTTTTATTGTTAAATGAAATCAATTCAAATTCTCGAATCGGAGTTCACTTCATTCCCTCAGGATGAAAATCATTGATTTTCAAATCTCTCTAAATGTACAGTATACTTAGAATCAACTCTTCTTAAAAGTGCAATTCTGGAATTAGGTGCAGCGTCAATGTAATCATAATTGCCTAAGTAGTTAGCTAATTTTTTTGCAAATTCTACCACTTCAACAAATTCTGGCATCTGTTCTTTAGTATGTCTTCCTTGGCTCATCCCAAGATGCATATATGCTTTTATTTCAACAAAATCCGGATGTCCTTGATTTATTAATTCTTTATAATTTTCAAGATATTCTTCCTTATCATTGAGTCCTTTTATTTGTGTAAATCTCACAAGTCTTCTACAATCAAGTCTTGAATAAACATCTAAAGATTTTCCAAGTCTCTCCCACCCGTCTTCATACAATGACATATTAACTGAGTTAAAAATTTCTTTTGTAGGGGCCTCCAAAGAGATATAAAGCTGAGTTGGTTGTGCTTGTGGGTTTTGTTTCAGCTTTTCAAAAAACTCTGGTATTTGGGCATTTGTTACAATAAAAATAGATTTTGTTTTAGGGAGAGTTTTCAAATACTCAACCATCTTATCTAAATGTGGATACATAGTAGGCTCACCTGACAAAGAGATAGCAAAGTGACTAGGATCTTGAGCTTCTTTGAGCTTTTCCATATTTGCACCATGATTTGCATTAAAACCATTTAAGAGCTTTTTTCTTTTTTTCATTAAATTATCAATAATTTCTTTAAAATCATCAACTTTTTCAGCGTCAATTTCAATATTTTTCATAAACTCCATAGGTCTCCAACAAAAAGAACAATTTTCTTGACACCACATCACAGCTGGAGAAAATTCCATACATGAATGACATTCAATCCCATAAAATTTTTGTTTATAACAAACACCATCATCTTTAATTGATTTTTTAGTCCAACCACATACTTGAACTGCTGAATGTCCATAAACACCATACTGTTTTTTTTCTAAATCATCTACAACCTTTTTTGGAAGTCTAAGTACATCTGATCCATCATCTTTAGTTTCAACTTCATTATCCCATGCCCTATAATACAGAGCACCATCTTTTTTTTCGACAGTAGGTTGTTTTGTTCGCATAGAAAAAATAATAAATAAGAATTTATAAATTGTTTGAGATAGTTTAAATTTCCTTAAAACCTAATTCTTTAATTTTCTCAATATAACTATCAAGCATTCCTGATTTAGCTGCAGGACAAAATTCTCTTGCTAAAGAAACATAACTCTTAAACACAAATAAAGGAAAATCTCCACATATTTTAGGCCTATTAGAGTTCTTATGAATAGAACATAAATTATCTTCAGTTAACTTAGGACATGGTTTTCCTGATTTTTTATAATCGTAAGTATAATTTCCCTGGTTAGTTTTTTGTAAAACTTTTTTTCTTAGTAATTTTGATTTCTGTTGGCCAACAATAGCATGAACTTCCGACTCTTTTTGTAAGAGCAAAGATCCCATTTTACAGCACTTTGCTGCACATTGATTTATACAATAAGAAGAAATAGAATTCCTCCCCTCATCAGCTATAATATAAACTTCCTCTTGATTCATTGTCTAAAAGCAAGAGGTGTACATAATATAGAATGAAAAATAGATTTATTGAACTAATCTCTAAATTATTAGACGATCTAACATCGCCTCTTTGCTAAAAATAATAAGTAAAATAAGTATTTAAACTTATTTATTGAATAATTTGAGCACTCTCAACTACAATATCTTCTTTTGGTTGATCATATGCATTTGTTCTTGCTTGACCAATAGAATCAATAATATCCATTCCTTCGATAATTTGACCAAATACTGGGTGTTTAGAATTAAATGGTTTTTTATCAAAATCTAAATAAGTGTTATCAACTAAGTTGATAAAAAATTGTGATGAACCACTCTGAGGTCCTGCATTTGCCATTGACAAAGTTCCTCTTAAATTAGATAAACCTGTAATAAATTCATCCTCAATTGGTTCTGATCCCCCTGTTCCCCACCTAGAACGTAATTTCTCTTGTTTTGAGAGAGGATCCCCTCCTTGAATCATAAAGTCTTTAATAATTCTGTGAAACCTAGTTCCATTGTAGAATCCTTTTTCAACTAATTCTTCAAAATTACCTGCAGTAATTGGTGATTTGTCTGAAAATAACTCAATTACAAATTCTCCTTTATTTGTTGTAAATCTAACTTTTGTATTAGCCATAGAATAAATAATGATAATGTGTTTTTAAAGGTTATAGAATTAAAATAGTTCTTCTTCAAGTTTTTTTCGTAAATTAACTTTTGTATATCGTAAATTAATATATAATTTTTGTTTCATAGAAATATCACCTCCTTTGTAGTTATTAATAGAAATATTTTGATTTTGTATATCAAAAAAATATGAGAAAATAGAAAAAGAATAAAATTTATTCTAAAATTGTAACTGAAATAATTACAATATCTTCAACTGGCCAATTTTGATGTGGACCTTTTGTTGTAGTTTGAGCTAATCTAATTTGATCAACAACTTCCATTCCTTGAGTTACTTTTCCAAATACTGCATAACCTGGTTGACTCGCTGATTGAAAGTCTAGAAATGTGTTATCTACAACATTAATAAAAAACTGTGATGTCGCAGAGTTAGGTACATTTGTTCTAGCCATTGCAATAGTTCCCCGAGTATTTGAGAGACCATTATAAGATTCAAGCATAATTGGGTTTTTTGTCTCTTTTTGAACTTGATCTTCTGTAAAACCTCCACCTTGAATCATAAATCCATCAATTACTCTGTGAAACACAGTTCCACTGTAAAAGTCATCTTCAACATAAGAAATAAAATTCTCAACAGTAATTGGTGCATTAGTTTTATCAAGTTCTAAAGTAATATTACCTTGAGTAGTCTGCATAAGAACTCTCACTAGTTCTCTCTCTTGTGAATCAACTTCTTCTTGAATTTCATCTGTAATTGAAATATCTAGAGAAGAATCTTCTTTTGAGTCTCTAGCTGTTGACTCTGAAATAATCCCAATTAAAAGAACAATTGAAATTATAATGAAAACATAACTTAAATATTTATAGAAGTTTTTCATAAAAGAATTAGTGTAGTGTGTATTAAAAAGTATTGCTTATACTTTAGAAGAGTAGTACTTATGGACCTACAAATCCACAACTTGGACATGTGTACTCTTTCCCCAGTGATCTTGCTTGTGCTGATCTTCCAATTTTTGTTTTACCACAACTTGGACAATCAAATTCAATATCAGCTGCATCATTTACTAATTTTGTACCGAATTCGTCGTATCTATTTTGACTCATAGAAAAAAGTAAGTAAAAACGCTTTATAAAAGTATTTATTATAAATACTTTATTTCTGAAGAGCAGAACCCACCATAGCTGCTGCTGAGATGATTCCTGCTGTTAAAATAACAGTAGAAGGATCATAAACATTCATTCCTGCCCATTGAGCTCCTACTTTTACGATAAATACAGTTACCATAAAATAAATAATTCCAACTAAAATTAACACAACTGACGATACAAGTGTTAACAATAGTGATCTAAAACCTTCAAAAACTGAATTTGCTTTAACCATTGTG
>JAYYJK010000074.1:0-6262 GCA_036146255.1 Nanobdellota archaeon | reverse complement strand
CTTTGTACTCATCAATCTTGGTATGTTTTTTGGTATGCCAAAATTATGCTTATTTAGTCATGTTTGCGTATTTAGTGAAATTCTGCTTATTTAGTCGTAAGCAAGAGCTACTTAATAAGCAAAGCCGTGGTAATAACACAATAAAGTGAAGAGATGCATTTTTAAAAAAAAATAGTATTTTTTCCTTCTCGTTTTGCTCGATAAAGAAGAAGATCTACTTTTTTTATTATTTTTTCTGGTGTTGATGTATCATCTATTTCTACAATACCACCACTAATTGTTATCTTTCTTCTAAAGGAAAATTTAAATTTCTCGATTTTTTCTTTAAGTCTTTGAGATAAGACTTTTGCACCATCTAAAGAAGTATGACTCATTATTACCATGAATTCTTCACCACCCCACCTTCCAAAAACATCTACTTCTCTGAGTTCTTCTTGAACTACTTTTGTGATTTCTTTTAGAACATAATCCCCAACATCATGGCCAAAGGAATCATTTATTTGTTTAAAGTCATCTATATCAAAGAGTAAAACACTCACTAAGTGTTCTGGTTCTCGTTTATGTCTTTTTATCTCCAAATCTAATTCTTCTTGGATTTTTCTTCTATTGTGAATACCTGTCAAAATGTCAGTATTTGCTAATTGTTGTAATTTTTTATTTGATTCGTCTAATTGAGAAGTTATAGTATTAATAAAAGTAATTAAGCTTTTTAGTTCAACATTTTCATTGTTTTTTGTAGGAATTCCAGAATAATCTTGAGATAGATTTGGTTTACTTCTGGATTTTTCTTCACTTAATGCTAAGTAGGTGGATGTGTAGTTAAGAAATTTTTTTTCTTTGTTAGGAAGGGTGAAAAATTCTCCCCAAGTATAAAAACCACACATTGGAGAGATTTTTGCGAGCTCATAGGTTTCTTCTTCGAGTAAGTTAGATGAAATAAATTGATCAATTCCAACACAAGAATAATTGAAAACAGCTTCTGGATTTTCTTTTTTTAACCATGAAATTATCTTTTTTTTATTTTCTAAATAAAGATCCTCCTGTGCAATTGAAAATTTTATAATATCTCCTTTTTTAAAGGAAGTAGGGTAAGATATTGAACCATCTTCATGAAAATGAGTTGTAATTCTCAATAACTCATCTGAATCTTGATTTAAAATTATTGGAAAAAGCATTCCAAAATGTTGTGGATCTTCTTCAATATGATCTCCCAAATATGTTTTGTAGACATCTAATGCTTTTTTCTTATCAATTTCATATATCCGATTATTTTTTACTTTTGTAATAGTCATAGGTGATCCCATAGATTTCCAAGAAAGAGATTTGTGAGTAGATACTTGTAAATTTTTATTTGAGAGAATAATTACTGAGAAGCCTTCAGTGTATATTTTTGTATCATGTAAAATAAATACTTCTTCATCAGTTATTGAACTAGTTCCTGCATAACCCCCTGAGAGCACAACATCAGGATTTTTTAGAGAAATTTGGGAAATGATTTCGTCAATTTGGATGTTCCTATATGTTCCAAAAGCAATTGCTACATCTCCATTATGTTTTGCAATTGAGTATGCAATTTCTTTACCTAAGGCTGTGTTTTTTTCATCAAAAGATAACTTATTATTTGGTAAATGTAGTGATGAAAAACTAGATGTTTTTTTGAATTGAGTCATTGAAACTACAACTGAATCTTCTAGTATATGTTGAGATGCAATTTGTTTACCAGCACTAGAACCAATGATGTTTGCTAAAGGAAATTTCTTTTTAATTTCTTTTGCTAGGAGTTCTACTTGAAAAATATGATTTTTTCCGAAAAAAACTTGAACAATAATTTCTCTTGAAGTATCAAAAATAGATACTTCATCATAAAAATCTTCAATTGTTGTAAATTGAAAGATATGATGTTTCATAGTGACTCCTAGGTTTTGAAAATTTATAAAAGTATTTATTTTGTAGATTCCCTTCTCTAAAGTCGTACTATATTCTTATGAAATAAAAGATTGTATTTAGACTATGTTATCTCAAAAAAATTCTAAAAGTGCATTGCATCCACTATTTTATCCAAAATCTCTTGCTGTGGTTGGTGCTAGTGAAGATATCTCAAAAATAGGAGGGTTTATTTTTTCACAGGCATTAAAAGTACCTTCAATTAAAGCATACCCCATTAATATGAAATCTTCAAATATACAAGGAGAAAAAGCTTATGCTCATGTTAGTGATATTAAAAAAAATGTTGATTTGGCAATTATTGTAATTCCTCAAACATTTGTTTTAGAAACACTCGATGATTGTGTTAAAGCTGGAATAAAAAATGTAGTTATTATTACTGCAGGATTTAAAGAAGTAGGTGAAGAAGGTGCAAAAGTCGAGAGAGAAATTACTGAAGTTGCTAGAAAACACAATCTAAATATTGTAGGACCTAATTGCCTTGGTTTTTTGAATCCTGAGATTAATTTAAATGCTTCTTTTGCTAAAGATTTGCCTAGATTTGGAGATCTAGCTTTAGTTTCACAAAGTGGTGCAGTAATTGATGCATTAATTGATTGGTCATTTTCAAAAAATATTGGATTCTCCAAAGTAATTTCTTGTGGAAATATGGCTGGAGTTACTACTCTTGATTTTCTAGACTACCTTGGTAAAGATCCAAAAACAAAAACAATTTGTTTTTACATGGAAACTATTGAGAGAGGAGAAGAATTTGGGAAATTACTTCGAGAAGTTACTAAAAAGAAAAAAGTAATTATCATCAAACCTGGAAAATCACAAAATGCACAAAAAGCAATTGGATCACATACTGGATCACTTGCTCAAAATGGAGTTTTAGTTGAAAAATTAATTAAAGAAAATGGAGGTATTTTAGTAGATACTTTTGAGGAACTCTACAATGTATTTATTGGAATGAAACAATTAGAGGTTAAAGGTAAAAATACAGTAATTATTACTAATGCCGGAGGACCTGGAGTTATTTCAACTGATGCCTTAGAATTATCTTCATTAGAATTAGTTGATTTTAGTGAAAAGGAAAAGCGAACAATTATGAAAAATTTGCCTTCTGCTGCATCACCTAATAATCCCGTAGATGTTCTAGGAGATGCGAAAGGCGATAGATATCTTAGTGCACTCAAGGCTGTTGATTCTATTGATAATGTAGATAATATTATTATTTTACTTACTCCACAAATGATGACTCCTTGTTTAGATATTGCAAAAGAGATCGTTGATTTTTCAAAAAAATCAAAGAAATGTATCTCATCAGTGTTTTTAGGAGGATATGAAATAAGAGAAGCACTTGAATATTTTGAACATGAGCATTTTCCTAATTTTAGAACGCCTAGTGAAGCTATTAAAACATTAGATGTTTTTTATGAACATTCTCTATTTGATCATAAGGATGCACCTGAAGAATTTGAATTTTCTTCAAGAAAGATTGCTTCAATTAAAAAAGAAATAAAAGATATCTCCGGATTACTTACATATGCACAAACAAAAAAAATATTTTCCTGCCTGGAAATAGAATTACCTGAAAAAATACAATTACACTCTAGAGAAGAAATTTTGAAAACAAGATTACAATCAACTAAAACATATGTTCTCAAAGCAGAAGGAATTGTACATAAAAAAGAAATGGATGCCGTAAAACTTGGAATTACTTCACTTAATTTCCAAGATGAAGCACTAGCAATGTTTGATAGAACTAAGGGGGCAGAATTAACATTAGAAGAACAAGTCTCAGGACATGAAGTAATTGTTGGCCTTCAACACAATGATTTGGGAAAGTTTGCAATGTTTGGAATGGGTGGATCATATGTTGATGTATTTAAAGATGTTCATTTCTCACTTGCTCCTCTTTCATATAGAAAAGCAAAAGACCTCATTGCTAAATCTAAAGTTTACCATCTTTTAAAAGGAACTCGTGGTGAACATCCAATTGATTTTGAGAGTTTAGTTGAGATTCTTGTAAGAGTGAGTTATATCCAAGTTCTTTTTCCAGAGATTAAAGAAGTTGATTTAAATCCAATTATGTGTTCAAAAGATGGAGCTTACTGTGTTGATGTTAAATTATTAAAAGAATAATTACCAAAATACCATCATTACAACAATTAGTAAAGAAAATGCAGAAAAAATAGGTATTGATGTATTGTTCTTAACTATAGTATATGAAGAAACCTTATGAAATAACTTTTTTCTTGATTTTTTTCAGAAAGATTTTCTTCAGATTTAACATTAAAATCAAATTCTATTTATTGATTAATTTGAAAAATTATCTTGCCTATTTTTATTACTTTGACTCATGATATTTACTAAGTCTACTAATGAACTTGATTTACTATAAATGCTTTTATTTGAGATAATTTCAATGTATTCTTCATCAATAAAATTTATTTCTGAAATATTTGCAATAACTGAGTTTGATAGAATTACTAGTAGACCATAAAGTATCGAAAGCTTAAGATTCAGGCATACAAATAGAAAAAAGAATATTATAGATATTAGTACTACAAATTATCTTTAAAAGTAAAGAAAGTAAAAAAATTAATTATTTTTGTAGAGATTCTAAAAGATATAATCCCTGAAACATCTTATCTTCTTCAAAAGAATTGGCCATTATTTGAAAACCAACAGGAATGTTTTCATCGCCATCTTGAACCCTATCTACAGAAACTGCTCCAGCACAAATTCCTGCTAAATTAGAAGGACAGGTAAAAACATCCATTGCATAAGAAGCTTCCACAGACATTTCTTCCCCTAATTTATGAGGCAGAGTTGGAGCAATTGGAGTTAAAATAAAATCTACACCATCAAATGCTTTTGAGAGTGATTTTGAGATAATTTCTTTTACTTTAAGGGCTTTTTTATAATAAGCTCCATCAAACTCTGATTTTGAGATCTCACGTCCACCCATTGCTCTTCTTAGTGCTTCTGTCCCTGCAGTTTCATCAAATTTATTTCCATATTTTACAGAATCCAATTTTCTAGTTCCTGAAAAGAATTCTGTATAAACAATTGGATAATACGCTTGAACTGCAAGTTCAATATGTTCAACTTCAACTTCTTTGATAGTATGACCTAAAGCCAAGAGTTCTTTTTTCTTTGATTCATAGAGTTCTTTAATTCTTGAATCTTCAATCATTGAATCAAATTGCTTAATTACGCCAATAATATACTTTTTTTCTATTTTTTCATAAGATTGAACTTCTTTATCAACTGTTACTGAATCATTTTGTGAATATCCTGCTAATTCCTGTAAAACATATGCTGAAGACTCAACATCTCTTGTAAGAGGCCCAATTTGATCTAAACTCATAGATAAATCAACAAGACCATATCTTGATACTCTTCCATAAGAAGGTTTAATTCCTACAACACCACAATGAGATGCAGGGTTTCTATTTGATCCTCCGGTGTCTGAACCTAAAGCTACATCTACCATGTCTGCTGCAATTACAGCCCCAGATGCTGAGGAAGAACCCCCTGGCACTCTTTTTGGAGCAGCTGGATTGATCGTAGGATTAAAAGCAGAAGTTTCTCCTGAAATACCATTTGCAAATTGATCATTATTTAACATCCCTAAAATAATTCCATCTTCTTTTAAGATAGTTTCAACAACATCAGCATTATATGTTCCTTTGTAATTTTCAAGTGTTTTTGATGCACAGGAAATAGTCATATCTTCCATAGACATATTTGATTTGAGTGCAAAAGTTAAACCATAAAACTTTCCCAAAGATTCACCAGAGTTTCTTTTTTCATCTAATTCTTGAGCTCTTTTTAGAGCAGATTCATTAATTTCTAGAAAAATATTATATTTTTCATTGTTTTTTTTAACTTCTGCTAAAAAATCTTGCACATTTTGAACACAAGTGAGTTCTCCAGCCTGCATTTTTGCAGTTTTTTGCTTAATATGAGCATTTTTAACCATATTTTAAAAGATATTTCTGTCTATTTAAAGATTATCATTAAATCGAGTAAAAGTCACAAATTTTAATTATAAAAATCAAACATGAAAAAAGACCTTGATTTCGAGTTGAGTAGAACAAAAAAAAAGAATTAGTTGTGAAATATTAAAAAAATAGAAAAATAATTGTAAATATATAAAAGAATAAAAAAGAGTATTTTATTTGAAAAATAAAGGTTTTATTTGCTTTTTTTAAATATGTTTAAATTTAAACGTATTTGTTTAATTATAGAAAAATAATAAATAAAAAATAAAAATAAAGAAAAATAACAAATAAAATTAGATATTATTTGTTTTTATATAAAAAAT
>JAYYJK010000073.1:0-6270 GCA_036146255.1 Nanobdellota archaeon | reverse complement strand
GAGAAACTAAATAAATACACTAAAAAAACTAATGCCAAACTTTTTCGCATTGTAAAAATTAATATTAAAGTCCTTTTAAATATAGGTATGAATTATGGAGCATATCACATATCTTAATAAGGATATCAGTTTCATTGTATAAAAAAACACTAAGGTACTACTAGATAAAACAATATTAAAGCAAATCTTCAAGAGAACTTCCATACAAAAAATCCCTAACAAAATTTTCATCATAGTCAATTTCATATTCCTTGTATCTGTTTTTTAATCTATTTAATTTTTTCAAAACACCCTCCGTAGTATTTTCAAAGGTACAAATACCATTTAATCTCTCATTTGTAGATACTGATCTTAAATAAAATAGAGGAAAAGAAAAATCATTATCTCCTCTATAATACAAAGTATGAAGACATCCCTTCTCATATGAATTCTTTCTAACTTGAGTGACAATGTCCATTGCATCATCTTCAATTGTATTTAGTTGACTCTGATCCACAAGACCAATCCAGTGAAGAGTAGAGTCTGGATTTTCTTTTTTTTTTAAAAGTTCTGTAAATCTTTTATATTCCATAGCATCTTCAATACCCCAATTGCCTAGAAATTTGACATAAGCAATACCTCTAGAATATATTACATCAAAATTATTTTTAAAACCCATATATCTTAAATTCATTCCACAGTTATAACAGTTTCGTTAAAAAGATTAATAAAACATTAAAAATAATATAGTATATATGTATCTTGAAAAAACATTCCAATATGTCTCAATATTAATAAAAATTGTATTATGTCTGGCAATAGCTATTGATTTTATTCAACAAAAGTATTCTCATCTCTTTATTTCAACATTAACATTACTTCTATTGCTTTTACCAACATTATTTAGAAGAAAATATAATGTAACAATTCCTCTAGAAATTGAAATATTAATTACCATATTTGTCTTTGGAACTCTATTTATGGGAGAAATATTAAATTATTATGAAAAAATACCCAATTGGGATATCTATCTTCATACACTAAGTGGATTTCTTTTAGGACTCTTAGGTTTTGTAATAGTATATTCAATTGTAGAAAATACCTCCGAAAACAAATTATCACCGTTTTTTGTAGCTTTATTTACATTTAGTTTTGCAGTAATGATTGGCGTTTTATGGGAAATTTTTGAATTCTTTATGGACATGTTTTTTGGTCTTAATATGCAAAAATCTGGACTTGTAGATACTATGGTAGATTTAATTGTTGATTCAATTGGTGCATTAATTGTTGCAATTGGAAGTTATTTTTACATAAAAAAAGTTAGAAGATTAGGTTTTGTATATACAATTATAGATAAACTAGTTCATAAAAAAAGATAATTAATCATCCTCTTCTTTTCCAAATTTAAATAATTTATAAGTTACTCTCATCTCTTTTAAATATGAAATATAGGGTTTTAAATAATCAAAAAAGAAAAACTGAAGAAAGTATAAAAAACTCATAAATACAAAATATAGACTCAAAAAGACAACTAAAATAATATCAATCCAATGATGTTTTAGAAAACCTTTAGTAGTTTTTGAATTTGCATAATCTCCAAATAATTCTAAAATAAAAATTAATAAAATTATAATTGAGATACTTTGTATAAAAATTAAAATATTATTTTGAATTCCAATTAAGTACTCTAAAACAAAACCCATAACAGTTGAAATCATAGCAAAAAGAACTAAGACATGTAATAACTTTTCTAAAAAATGCTTCTTTACATACATATTATAGAGTTTTTTAATATAGGTATCATTGATAAAATATTCTTGATATCTAAATTCTTTTTTATTCATAATCATTATTAGAAATATGTATTTAAAAATATACGTTGTTACTTGATTAAGAAAATAAATAATATTATTTTTATTTAAAAATCATCATAAAAGAAAAACATACCTTTACTAACTCCTTTAACATCAAATAAAATACTATTTGCATCTTTTAAATTATCTTCTAATGTTTTTGTTGATGTATATTGTTTTGCTCCAACACTCATAGTTAATTTTCTCTCTCCTTTAGATTCATAGTTAAAGATTAAAGGATTTGTCATATGCAAGAGAACTTCAGTAACTTCATCTTTACTTACAGAAGGAATATAAGCAACAAATTCATCCCCTCCATACCTCCCTAACAAAGAACCCGTAATTGAAGAAAGAGGTTCTTGAATTTTTTCAGTCATAGATACTAATGCAAAATCACCACCAGAGTGTCCATAGTTTTCATTAATAGACTTAAAATCATCAAAATCTATGAATAAAAGATATCCTTGATTGTTATTTTTTACTATTTCGCCAACACGTCCCATAAATGCATCTTTTCTAAGTACATTAGTTAAAGAATCATATTCTAATTCCTTTTTGAGTTTTTCATTTTCTAATACTGATTCTGTAATATTTTTTACAAAGATATTTGCATGGCCACTATCATCAACAAAACCTAGTAAGACATTAGTATGTATTTCATCACCGTTTTCTTTAAGAAAAGTAATTGTCATGTCACTAAGTATTTTTCCAGATTCTAAAATAGATTTAACTCTATCTTGATCCTCTGGATTTTTATACCAATGAGTAATAGGACCCATCTCTTGCATGTCATTTTTACCTATTGCATTTAATACCCCTTTAGAGACCTCAAGAGGATTGCTATTACTGTCGACTTTTAAATATTCAAAAGTTTCTGATTCCTTGAACATAGAAATAACTTGACTATATTTTTTAGCCTTAGCTTGTTGGTAAAAATAAGATAAAGAACCAAAACTAACTAAAACGTTATCAAGAAGAGTATTTGATAAAGTAGTATCTAAAGAAAAATCAACCCCGCAATAGAATAAACTAACTCCTAGCGTATTTCTAATTATTCTCTGAAGTCCTTTATGTCTGTAGGGAAAATCCATAGTAATTAACTTTTATTATATTGAGATAAAAATTTTGAAATAACTTCTTTTTGATCAAATGCATAATCTAAAAGAAATAATTCCTCGTCTATATGTTCCCATGAATATTCACTATATTTTCTTGAATCAATAGATATTGGATCTTTAACTACAACACTATAATATTTAGATTTAATTACTGAATTTTTAGTAGTATTCTCTGTTTTAAATAAATACTTAAAATTCTCGCCGCCAACACCGAGTTCTTCTTTTAAAATTCTCTTTAATGCAATTTCTTCACTTTCTTCTTTTTTAATACTCTGACCTGGACAAGACCACTTTCTAAGTAAAAAATCATCTGAATTTCTTTTTAATAAACAAATTTTGAAACCTTTTGAATTAATAACAACAAGGTTAAGAGTTTTTAATATTTTCATAGAAAAAAAAGTTACTCTCCTTATTTAAAGCTACTTATTTATAATTATTTACTATATAAGAACAATAAAACTATATAATCATAAAAAAAGAGCTTACACTATGAATTCACATGAAAACAACCCAAATCTAATTCTAAGAAATATTATTAAAGATATAGAAAAAACAGAAGAAAAAGTTTGGAATTATCACAAATCTGATGAAATTAAAGAATTATTTCTTCTTTGTTTACAAAGAACATCATCTCTAGAAAATGCATTAGTTCAGTATGAAGAAAATACAAAGTCCTCCCAAATATTATTAAAAGAAATTTTAGAAAAATATTCTCAAGTAAAAGAAATAGTTCTTGAAAATAATTATCAAAGAATTGTTGTTACATTAAAAGAGCTTTTAGTAATAACAGCAAAACAAGTAGAAGAACTCAATATTACAAATAAAATAATAGACTATGGAAAAAGAGAATCAATTCTCAATGGAACTAAAATATATCAACACGAATCAGAATTTACTTCAATTTGTAAACAACTAGTAGTTGAGATTAACAAAGATGGATCATTTTCAAAAGAAAATATGACGAATTCTCTAGAAAATACAAATTATGATATCAAAGAAAATATTTCAATAGAAAAAAATAACGAAAAAATCAAAGATGAAAAAAATAATACCAATAATAAAGAATTAATTCATGAAGTAATTCAAGAATCAATAGAAGATATCCAAGAATATGAGACAAATAAAGATGATCCTGTAGATATCACTATTGAAATTGAAGATAAAGAAGAAAAAACACTAACAAAAAATGATAACAACAGTATTGATGAAACTAAAGAAGTTACAACTCCTGACTATGAAGAAGTCCAATTAAATCAAATACCTGAAAAAAAATATTTTATTGACAAATCACTTGAAACTCAAGATTCTATTAATGACGTTGATAAAGATATCAAAAGAATTATTGAAGAACATTTTTCATATCAAGATTCTCCAACAATATCTGATGAAGAAAAAGAAGAAATTATTGCCAAAAGTGTGAATTCAAATTCTGCTAAAAAATATGCTAAAGTTCTTCTTAATTTAGAAAAAACAGAAGAACTTGAAATATATGAAATGTTGGGGAGAAAACTCTTTGCTCAGACACTAACTCTACTTCAAGAAATAGATATTGATCCTCTCCCTTATTCAATGAGCCAGACATGGGTTATGTGGGATATTGCAAAACAACTTTACTACTTAGGACACCCCCTTGAATCAAATAACCTCTACACATTAGAAAACCCTCTTGAATCTGAAGAGAAACAAAAAGAAATTATCTACAGACATCTTGGTTGGATAATATATAAAGAAATGACTAGCGGTAAACTAGACAATTTACTCGCAAATGTAAAAAACTCATCATATGCAAAAAAAATCATAGATTATATGATAGACAAACCAAACAAAGGAGGATCATTATCATCATATAAATTAGCAGACCTTGGAAAATCAGTAGTTCTTGCTTTGAAACAGTAAAAAATATTTATTTAGAAAAAAATATTTTTGAAACTTCTGACCCTAAATCTAAATAATCATTAAAATCAACTTTTTTCTTATCATGTATTTTTTTATAGTTGGAAACCTGTTTTGAGAGATTTCCATAAGATGAATGCTTGTAAAAATAAGTAAATTTATTAGCATTTTTTTCTTCTTTAAGTAATTTGAAAAATAAATATAGAGGCCTACTTGATTTCTCATTTTCTACATAAATTTTATTACCCTTAACATATGCTGAATAACCATGAATGAGAAGAGGTACATCTAAATGATTTCTAATAGTAATTATTAACTCAAATACTTTTTTTTGTTCTTCCAAAAAAAGAGTTTGCATAGTTGAATTATCATAACATTCCATCAAATTATTAGTAGATGGTGTAGATAATGAAGATTTATTAAAAATCAAAACTTCTTCTCTTTTAAGTCCAATTTCTCCCCATACTTTATTAAATGCCTTTCCAGCAGTTCCAACTAAATATTTTTTCTGCTCTTTTTCCTCAATACCTGGATTATCCATAACAACTATTGCTTTTATTTGGGAATAATCTTTATTTAAATTTTCTTTGTTAAACACAAATTCATAGTTATTTTGAAGTAATTCATTTAATTTTGTAAGCTCCAATGCATAATTTTTAAGAAGACTATTAATCATAAGATAATGTAATAAAAAGCACAATAAAGTTCTTTGATACCACTAATAAATGCTAAATATAGCTTAAAAATAGGTTTAATGGCAACACAGTATGGATATATCAAATGCAAAACTTGTTCTATGGGGACATATAATTATTTTAATAATAATACTTTTAGTGGGATTTGGTATGATGTTTAATGTAATTAAATTTTCTAACATTTCAAATAAAATAAATTCTTCTCAATTTAATCAAAGTAATGAAATAGAATTAACACTAGAGCAACTAGCACAAAAAGAGTGTTTAGTAAATAATTTTTCTCTAGATAATGATTGTATCTATAATATAATGATTGAGTATAGTGTGTATGAAGACAATATGGATCTATGCTTTGAATATACAAATACATTTGAAAATGATTGTATGTATTATTATCTCGACAATAAACTATCACTTGATTTAAATTCAATTGATTGTCAAAGTTTAGAAAATCATACTCAAATATGTGAAGAAATTTACGAAATAGTTTTCAATAGTTTAGAAATTGATGAAGTTAGATATGATTGTGAATTAAATGATTATATTTGTCATGATAATTATTTATTTATTGAATATAAAAATAACATGGATGAGATTCAATGTGATAATTATCAAACTTCTGAATTTACAAATGATTGCCAAAAAATTCTCAATATGTTTGATGAAATTGAAATGGCAAATTTTGATTATATTTGTCTTGATTTAGAAACTGAACAATATTTACAATATTGT